>BDTG01000012.1 GCA_002897695.1 bacterium BMS3Abin14 | reverse complement strand
GATCCCTCACCTTGGCCTCCAGAGCCTCCTCTGCGATCAGGCGCATGGCCATCTGCATCAGCTCGCTCTTCGGATCTCCCTCATTGATGCCCTGTTCAAACAGAGCACGGATCGCTTGCCTGGTCTTCTGTGAAGATGGTACTCTCTTCATGGGGTTGGCCCTCCTTTCGGGTAAAAGGTTTGTCCGAGGATATCATTCCTGGACATGGGTTCAACCCCGCTTTCTTTTTACAGCAATTATAGGACGTAACCAGGAGGATTTATAGCTTTCTCTGCGGTTCTCTGCGAGAAACCCCTTGTCCCGGCGCCTTACGGCCGCAACCCAGAGATTTCCTTTGCGAGCTTTGCGTGAAGCTCCGCACATTCACATCGAATTCATGTAGCTCTTTCATGATATTGAACTATACGCCAACTATAGGTTTGACAAACATCTATAGTTGGTATACAAACACCTCTAAAGTATAGGACTTATAATAATCTATATCCCATTGTCATGAGAATACCGGAAAAACCACCAGATTGGCGCCTGCACCTCAGGAAAATCTCTCCTGAGACCATGGATTTCATTGCATCTCCAATGGGCCGCAAGGCTCTAAGCAGGATCAACGACGAATATCTCCACTGGGAAAAAGCAAAACATGTAAAGCTGCCGCAAGACATCAAGCCTGAACAGATTTGGGCTGTTGCAAAATCCCATCGATATCATCACTCGCGCCTTCTTCCAATGAAATATCTTAGTGGAGAAGCTTTCACCTATTGGCTGCCGGATGCAGCTCAGGAGCAGCTTCACTACCTGGATCGTCACACGAGTGGAGTCATATCGTCAGAAGCCCCTGAAATTTTACCGGGTGTCGGATCGAGATATCTCGTAAGTTCTCTTATGGAAGAAGCTATTGCTTCGAGCCAGATAGAAGGCGCAGCAACTACTCGGAAAGTTGCAAAACAAATGCTTCGATCCGGAAGAACGCCGCGGACCCGTAATGAACAGATGATTCTGAACAATTTCAGAACTGTGCGAATAATAAAGGACTATATTGATCAAGACCTTTCAGTTGACTTACTTAATGAGTTCCATCGCTCGATGACAAAAGGTACATTAGAGAACCCACAATCTGAAGGAAGGATAAGAAGGCCGGGTGTCAAAGAGGACGAAATCCATGTAGTCGACGAAAAGAACCAAGTGCTTCATATCCCAACCCCGGCCGACCAACTTCCTCAAAGACTTGAATCTCTGTGTAGTTTTGCAAATACGGACTTTCAAGCTGGGGACTTTATACATCCTATTGTGAAGGCGATCATCCTTCATTTCTGGTTGGCTTATGAGCACCCATATGTTGATGGTAACGGACGAACCGCAAGGGCCGTTTTCTACTGGTATGCCCTTAAGAGTGGTTATTGGCTGATTGAGTACTTATCAATTTCACGTATTATGCTGAAGAGTCGGGATCAATACCTCCGGTCATTTTTATATGCAGAAGGCGATGATTTAGATTCCACCTACTTTTTAACCTATCATCTAAAAGCCTTACGGTTGGCATCCGACGGATTACGCAGCTACCTGAACCGAAAGCAAAAACAGTTCAGGGAGGCCGTAAACTTACTCCCGGGGTGGCCGACTTTAAATCACAGACAACTGGCCTTGCTCAAGCATGCACTTGCCCATCCTGATGGATCATATACATTCAAATCTCATGGCACTTCTCATGGGATAGCTTACCCTACGGCACGGAACGATTTGTTGGGGCTCTCGCAAATGGGACTGCTGGTAAAAAGGAAGATTGGACGCCAATTTGTCTTTTTTGTACCAACAGATCTCAATGAGCGGCTGGATACTGATCGTATTGTGCCGTAGGTATGCCGTATCCCCCCTCAAAATACTTTCCCCCTCACCTCAATCCTCTCCCCCCAAGGGAGAGGAAGAGTAATGGTTTCCTCTGCGGCCTTTGCGAGAGCACCTGGGAGAGGTGCCCCTGGCGGCCCTCCGCGTTAAAGCTTTTAAAACCCGAGATTGCTTCACTCGATGCACGGTTCGCAATGACAAGACCTTCCATCACCCATGCTCCGACCCTGTCTGGTCCAGATCCAACTCTGGACACTGGACTCCATATCCACCGTAGCTCATTGAGCGCAGGTGGATGAACTCTGGACTCGGTTCAACAGTTTCCGCCATGCGTCCCAGTACGCCTCCCCACCCACAAGGTAGCAGTCGCTGTGGTCACCCCCGGGGACCGGGAAAAACGCTTTCGGCTCTCTGCCGGCGTCGAACACCTCCTTTCCCATTTCAAACGGGATGGTAGCGTCCTTGTCGCCGTGGATAACCAGAAGCGGCATCTTAACACCCCCCACCCTGCCGATATTGTCGAAGTGGAGGCTCATGAACAGGTCGACGGGGATTCCCCCGTACATCCTCCGGGCGAGGGCCCGTGCGCTGGTAAACGGGCTTTCCAGCGCCAGCCCCGCAGCGCTCCCCCCCGCCCCCAGCGCCAGGTCCACCGCAACGGCCGTGCCCAGGGAGTGCCCGTAGAGGATGATGTTTCCGGGTGGTACGCCTCTTTGTTCCGTCAACCACTCCCAGGCCGCCCTCGCGTCCTCGTACAGCCCCTTTTCGGAGGGACGCCCCTCGCTTTTCCCGTAACCCCGGTAATCGAAGATGAAGCTCGAGACACCCAGACTGTGGTTAAAACCCCTGAGAATATCCAACCTGTCTGAAATGTTCCCGGCGTTGCCGTGAAGCCAGAGGACTGTAATGGAGGAGGTCCCCGGAATGAACCAGCCGTGAAGGACCGTGCCGTCTCCCGATGCAAAGCGCACGTCCTCGTATGGCATTCCGTATCCGGAAGGGTCCCCCGACATTTCCCCGGTTGGGGCGAACGCGGCGTACTTCTCCTGAAACTTCAGCCACCCTATGAACATGGCCAGGAAAATGATGACTGTTATTATGGGAGCGGACATTGGTCTCCAACCTCAAGGTTTGAGGTTTGAGGTTTGGAGTTTGAGGTTGGACCCGTCTGCGTCCTGCGGACCATGCCGTACCGGACGTTGGATTGTATTTCTGAACCTCCAAACTTTCAAACTTTCAAACTCTCAAACCTTCATCTCACCACCACTTCGACCAGCAGATCGCTGTCGGGGATGTACTTCGCTGCGGCGCGTTTGACGTCCGCAGGGGTCAGATCCAGGAGGATCTTTCGGTAATCATCCCCGAATGTGTGCTTAAGCCCGTTCCTTTTCGCGAGCCCCAGATAAAAGGCCCTGTTGATCGATGACATCATCCTCATCTGGAGTCTGCCCGTCATGGCGTTCACCATGTTTTTCAGCTCGGCTGGAGTAACTTCGAGGAATTTGGCGCCATCGATCTCCCGGCGGGCATCCACCCTGGCCCTCTCCATCTTTTCCGGCGAGGTGCCCATGGACAGGACAAAAAGGTCCCGGCCATAAAGGTCGCCCACCGAGGCGCCCACCGAGTAGGCCAGACCCTCTTTTTCCCTCAGATTTTTGTATAACCGCTGATTGAGGAGCCCGGAGACTACTGCCATGGCAGGCCTGTCGCCCGGATCAACTCCTGGCCCCAGGGCGCCCAGCGCCAGCGCCCCCTGAGGTTTTCCCAGATCCCGCATCACCAGAACCGCGCCCTTTGTCGGACTCAGGTTCGGGTCCATACATCCCTGCCCCGGCGGCAGATCGGAAAGGTAGGATTCAACTATGGCGATAGCGTCTTTCGGGGGAAGGCCGCTGACCACGGAAACGATAATATTCCGGCCCGTAATGAAGGCCCCGTGAAATGCGCGAAGGTCTGCCTCGCTTATGGACGAAACCGACTCTCTGGTCCCCAGCACATCCGGGGAAAGGATGCCGCCGTACAGGGATCGGGCAAGTTCTTTCGAGGCCACATCCTCCGGCACAGCGTCCTTGTAGGCGATGAAATCGAGAATCCTGGACCTGACCGCCTCAATCCGGTCCTCGGCCAGGAGGGGGTTTTGCAGCATGTCCGCCACCAGACCCGTCGCCTTTTTTGCATTTTCCTGCAGGCACTCCATGCGCAGATACGAATAGGTTCTGGATGTGTAAAAATCCCCGAACGGGCTTATGGGGTTTCCAGCGGTTGAAAAGGATATGCCCAACTGCCTGATGAGGCTCTGAATCTCCTCTCGGCTGCGCTCGAATGTGCCTTCCGTAAACATCCTGAAGAGGAAACCGGATATTCCGGCTTTACCTTCCGGTTCCAGAGATGAACGATGTCTCGTTATGAGGTGCAGAGCAAAGACCTGGGATTCGGGCCTCTGTTCGGCCACGACTGTGAGTCCATTGGCCAACGTGGCTTCGGCCCGGCGCTTGAGGTCGGATGTGCCGGTTGTCGCCCCGGATGCCCGGTTGGGAACGGCGATGAGAGCCACATACGGCCTGTCCTCCAGATACTTTCCGGCAGCCCTCTCAAGGTCCCCGGGCCCAAGGTTATCCCACCTGCCCGGAGAGAACCCCTGGCCGGCCGACCCATCCACCGCCCATGAGGCCTTGCCCATCAGATAATAATGTACCTTTTCCATACCCATGATCTCGCCGGAAACAAGGGATTCTCTGGCATTATTGACAATATCCTCCGGCAGCCCGGCCTTCATGGCGTCCGGAATAGCCTCAAGAACAACCTGAAGCGCTGCTTGTGGATCGGACCCCTCCGGCAGGGTAACGGAGATGACATACCTGGAGAATCCCTGGTTGATCGCCAGGGCGGCGGAGACACCCCGCAGGGTCATCCCGGCATTCTCAAGCGCCCTCTGGAGCAGGCCGCCCGATCCTCCCAGAACCTCGGACAAAAGGTCCAGGGTCTCGCTGTCGTCACCGCGAGGGGCGGGGCCGTTGAATCCAAGCATGATCCGGATGTCCGGCAGTCCGGTCCTCAGGAAGAACACCCGCTTTCCCTCAAGCGGCGGAGGCGGGACGACTTTTGACAGGAATCCTCCCGCTGATTCACGCCCAAATGTCTTTCCGAGACTATCCAGGGCGGAAGAAGCATTAAAACCGCCGGCCATCAGCAGAATCATATTGTTGGGCCGATAGGTATTACGGTAGTAATCCAGGAGAGCCTCACGGGTAACATTGGTGACGGTGAGCTCATTTCCCAGCCCTGTCCTCTCGTAGGCAGAGCCGGCGTACAACAGCGCCTGGCGCATCTCATTCAGGCGGGCATCAGGCCTGCTTTCATGGCGTTTTATCTCCTCCACCACAACCCGGCGGGCCTCGGCGACCGAACTTTCGCTCAGGGTCGAGTGAAACAGCATGTCCGACAGGAGGCCAAGTCCCTTGAAAAGATTGTCGCGGTGAACCACCAGGATGTAGCCGGTGTAATCGTCCCTGGTAAAACCGTTAATGTACCCTCCCAGGTCCCGCACCTCCCGCTGGATCCGGTCCTTGTCCCTGCTCGCCGTACCGCCGAACACCAGGTGTTCCAGGAGATGGCTGTACCCGCTGTCCGTCAAGTCCTCCCGTGCATAACCGGTCTTGACCAGGACCAGTGTAGCGACCATGGGTGTCGACTGCCCCGGAAGGAGCCTTACATCCAGGCCGTTCTCAAGGACATGGTAGCCCGTTACCTCACTCGCCGACGGCAGGGCCGGCGAGATGGCAGGGAATCCCACCACAACAACAAGAAAAATACATGCCCAGGTTTTCTGCCGGATAGAACTCATCATCAAGATTCCTCTGAATCGGAAAATCCAGGATCACGGGGAACAACAGGATCAGGAAAAAGATACACGCCACGGCAGCCTATCGCAATCGTTATCTGCTCCTCCCCAGGCTATAGCCTGGGGAGTCCAGAGTCGAAAGTCCAGAGTCCAGAGGGGTAAGGTATGTTTCAAACGCGGTGCGATACCCTGTTTTTTTGCGCTATAATAGAAAGTGTGGAGGCGAAGTGGTCTTTCCGAATGAAGGAGGAAACATGATGAATTTACAGGATCGTTCAGAGGCCAGTCCTATCGTTGAGACGGGAGTGATCCGGCTTGACCTTACCAGGGAAGAACGTGAGATCCTGGTCGACGTGCTCGACACCTTTCTTTCAGACCTGAGAATGGAGATAGCCAATACGGACAGGCAGGATTTCAGAGACATTCTGAAAAAGAGAAAGGCCGTATTGCTGAAAGTCCTGGAAAGAATGGCCTGACTACTTCATTGACCGGATGCGGACCTCGATGCCGCTTCCCTTTGAAATCGCCTCTAATCTTGATGGATCGGTTTCACCGTAATGATAGGGATAAAGCACCTTGGGACGGAACATGAGGGCAGCATCGGCAGCACCCTCTCCAAGGAACACCCCCTGTCAAGTTTATTCTCTACCGGGTTTAGTCTGGTTTTCCCTGTCTATTTCGGCTTCCAGGCGTTGAGAAAGGAAGTGTTCGGGTACAACCCTCTTAATGGAAACCAGGCAGTCAAAAGCCTTGACCACGTTCCTGTTTTTCAGGCATGTCATGCCGAATTCGTAGAACCACTGGGCGACCTCGTCTTCGGTAGTTTCGGTTGTCCGGGCGATGGCGGCCATCTCCCCCAGGTTGAACATGGCGCCTTCGTCGCCCTGCCGTACGGCCTTTCTGAACCAGTACTCCGCCTTGGCATCGTCCTGTTTCAGACCGACGCCATCCATATAGATTTTCCCCAGAAATGTCTGTGCATAGGGAAATTCTTCCTCGGCTGAGGAGCGGATAGCATCCAGGACTCTGGACCCAGGTGAAAATCCGGTTTTCCTGAGCAGCATGGTCCCGAGTTTCATTTTTGCGCCCGTATCCCCATGCTCAGCCGCCTTCCAGAACCACAGTCCGGCCTCTTCGAGGTCGCAGGGCACACCCAGACCCTGTTCGTAAATAATGCCAAGATTGAACATGGCGGTGAGGTCCCCGAGTTCGGCCGCGGTTTTCAACCACTTCAGGGCCTCATCCAGGTCCTGAGGGACCACTTCTCCCAGAGCGAGCAAGGTTCCCAACTGTCCCTGGGCCTCCGGGTTGCCGTCCTCCGCCGCTTTCCTGAGGAGTTTCAACTCCTCGGATTTATTGTGCTCGTTCAATATCGCCTCCTCTATTCACGATGGACTTCACTGTCCCCACCTTTCTTTTATGGTTCATCCGGTTTCTACGTACTTTGAATACTTCTCTGCTATTGCGCTTATCCCCTTCATTGTGACGTGAGGGATAAGTTTCGGGCCGTAAGATACAGAAGCGATATGTTTCTCGCAGAGAAAAAGGGTTTTATCCGGTTACTCATCCCCAAGATGACTTACATATATTCTAACATGTAAATTGGTTTTGTGGGAGATTTCGGGTGCTGACAGGGGTTGAAGCCCGGGCGTCCCAACCTGAAAAAAAGCCTGTGGAAATATTTTGAGTGAAATACAAACGGTGTTATAATTCAGGTTTACCCGGGAAATGCGTACCTGCATGATGGCCGGAACCACCATTTGTCACTACGACCCGTTCTCATTCGTTGTCATCGCGCTTGTCCCCCCTTCGCTGAAGCTATGGGGGACAAGCGTAATGACATCATTTCCAAAGGAGACTGCCGGTGAAAAATTTTGTTCTTGATACAAACGTTATCCTCTATTCCCCCAATTGCCTCGAAACTTTCGAGGACAACAATATCATCATCCCGTCCATCGTCCTGGAAGAGCTTGATAGTTTCAAGCGTCACTATGATCCCCGCGGCTTCGCCGCCAGGCAGTTTTCCAGACAGCTTGATGACCTTCGCCTGGAAGGAGATCTGACCAAAGGTGTGAAGCTGCCGTCCGGCGGTAAAATCTTTGTAAGATTCTATGATGAGCAGATCAAGCTTCCACGGGAGCTGGAAATCATCAGCGCAAAGACCGCCAGCGATAACATCATCCTGAACGTCGCGCTGAGCATCAAAAAGGAATCCAGATTACCTACCATAGTCGTCAGCAAGGATATCAACGTCAGGATCAAGGCAAACATCCTTGGGGTTGAGTCGGAGGATTACTACCACAACAAGACCGTTTCGGAAATTCGGGAGGATGCCGGCTATGTTCTGGTTAAAGGGGAATATATCGACAGGCTTTACAGAGAGAAAGAGATCCCTGTCGAGGGTTATCGAAGTGACGAAAAGGAGTTTGAACCCCATCCAAACGATTATTTTGTACTCAAAAACGAGGCAGACCTGAGCCAGAGCGCCCTTGTCCGCTACAGGGAGAATGAGAACGGAAAGAATTTTTTCAGCCTGCTCGGAAAACTCGACGATGTATTTGGCATCAGGCCGAGAAACCACAAGCAACGTTTTCTCATGGACGCCATCCTGGACACTGATATCGACCTTGTCTTTGTCATGGGTGTCGCAGGAAGCGGGAAGACCCTCGTCTCCCTGGCATGTGCCCTGGACATGGTCCTGGAGGAGAAGTTCAAACGTCTCATCATCGCCCGGCCAATCATACCCATGGGCCCGGATCCCGGTGCGCTCCCCGGCACCGAGATGGAGAAGATCAGGCCGTGGCTTCAGCCCATCTACGACAACCTGGAGTTCCTGGTGGACAACCTGTCCAACGGAAGCCCGGGAAAAGGACGTGAGCCGGTGATAAGCCCCCACGACATTACGCTTCAGTATCTCTTCGATTCCAAGTTGATCGAGGTCCAGACCCTGGCGTACATCCGGGGCAGAAGCGTGTCCAACGGTATATTCATGATAGACGAGGCCCAGAACCTGACCCCCCATGAGATCAAGACAATCATCACCAGGGCGGGGGAAAACACCAAGATCATCCTCACCGGGGACATTTTTCAGATTGACAGCCCCTACATGAGCTCAGCCGATAACGGCCTTGCCGTCACCTCCGAGAAGTTCAGGGCCTCCGATCTGAACCTTGCCTCCACTCTCTTCCTGGACAAGGGGGAACGGAGCCGACTGGCCACAGCGGCCGCGAAGATCCTGTAGCTTGGAAACAGTTCCTAGCAGTTTGTCACCATCATGTGACACACACGAAACTCGACTGCGGTGTGTCCTGGTTCAAATATTCACTTTGCCATTGTCTACCTCCTCCAGGTTTCGGGATTTCACCGTTTTATGCGGGTGATAACCTTAGTTTAAATATGGCTCATCCGGTTAATGCGTACCTTGATTGTTTTGCTGTCATTGCGAGCCCGAGTGAAACCGTGGCGCGGCAATCTCATGCGGCTTGTCACGTCGAAGCCCGCAGGGTGAAGACGGAAGCTGAAAAGAGCGCCCCGGCGTACTGCGGGCGCACGCTATATGTGCCAATTCTTGCACATACATTGCACACTATTCCGGAACATGTTGTTTTTAATGAAAATATCTATGTGTCATTATTGACACATGTGTGCCGGGCTCGCTTTTTAAAAGCCTGTTTCCGTGTATCGCATACAATCGACAAAATAAGTCCGGGAGGAAATCCAGCCCGGCTATTGCCATAACTATATACAAATAAAGGTAAAAATAGCCTATTGCCGCAGTCCGTCAGGTTACCGCTCAAAAAAATATTCTGCTCTATTCAGAAACGCTTCCTGGCACACCTCTTGCTTAAACCAGCGCAAGGAACAAATATACCGAACTTACATTGTGAATTAATTGTGATAGCCGGTTGGGAAGGCTAATCGTACTGCAGGCAAGGAGGATCATCATGGGAAAAGTTGCAAAACTGGACGTAACAGCAGCGATCAGGATGGCAAGGGCAAAGGCCGCTGTACAGAACAACACCGATGGCTCGATTGTGAGCTCATTCCTGAAAAAAGCCATGGGAATCTACGGCGACCTTTCTGCGGTCGTCAATGAGGCCATGAACAATGCCGCTGATGCCGAGTTAAAGACCAGTTATCGGCGGAACCACACGACACACCGGGCCGGCTGAAGCATGTAATCACTTTGTCATGTTGTGAGCATGGCGATGAAAGTTTCCTAGGTCCCCCCCTAGGCTGGAAGGGAAGGTTTAAGTATTAGCCTTCCCTTCTTTTTTCAATAACCGGCCGATCCCCCCACCAACATCGTATTTCCTTCAGATATCACTGGGAACAGCTTTCGGCGCGCGGCACACTTTCAGACACACTTGAACACCATGCGCCACATTTGACACACCCGTTAAACTGAACTATACATATTTCAGAAGAAGAGAGGTCGCATCGCCATGAGGGTGATTTACACCGACAAATCGAAATGCAAAAAGTGCTACTCCTGCGTCCGCTCCTGTCCGGTCAAGGCTATAAAAGTCCAGGACGACGGAATTGTCATCTCCAGGGCAAGGTGCATCAACTGTGGTGACTGCCTCGATGCCTGCAGTCAGGGAGCAATACAGATGACGGAAACCATCAACCAGATGGAAGCCGTCCTTAGTGGGCCCCATCCCACCGTCATGCTGCTGGACAGAAACTGGCCCATCACCTTTCCCCGAATATCCCCCCTGGATCTCGAATCCATCCTTCTTTCACATGGGTTTAGTGAGGTTCGATCCTCCATGCTCGCCATCGAGCATGTCTTCCAAGCCTACGAAAATATCCTGAAGAAGAAACACCACCCGTTTATTGGATCGCTATGTCCCATTTCAAGCGCCTACATCGAAAAACACGCTCCCAGTCTTATCCCTTTCATGGTTCCCGTTACCATCCCCGGTGTGGCCACGGCCCGATATCTGAACAAAAGAGCCGAATCCCCGTTCAATATTGTCCTGGCCACGTCATGTCTGGGAACCAAGGCCCTGATGGAAAAGCAGGGCTTCAAGGAAGACATCGAAGTGGTGGTGACGTTCAGGGAATTGAAAGACTGGCTGATTGCAAAGGGCAGCGATCTTAAAACCGACGGGTCCTTCGACTACAGATCGCCGCTGCTCGCCGGTAGCCAGTACTGGCTGACACGGGATTTTCTGGCCCGCCTGATCCCGGGCGGTGAATCCAAACGATCCCGGATTCTAGCTGTCTCCGGTGCGGCCAGAACGTTGGCCTTTTTAAAAGAGGTGCACGACGGTTCCTTCCGGCATGGCCTGTCTATGGTTAAATACTGCACTATCGACAACAATTCCCACGGCGTGGGCACCGACCTTACACTGTTCCAGCGACAGGACCTGCAGGCCAGGGTTATTGAGGAGGCGGTGGATGTCCCCCTCCCGGTTCCGGATGGAGAACGTCTGGATCTTTCAAGACCTTATGTTGACCGATCAACCGAACTTGAGGAGACGACACCGGAGGCCATCCAGCAGATTCTGGACACCCTTGGCATGAACACCCGGGCCGAGGAGTTAAACTGCGGCGCCTGCGGATTCCCCACATGCCGGGAAAAGGCAAAGGCGGTAGTTCATGGGTTCGCCAAGCTGGAGATGTGCCTTCCATACCTCATCCGGGAACTGTCCACCAACAACGAGGAACTTACCCAGAAGTACGAAATCATCCATAAACAGTTCAAAAACGCTACAACTTCGCCCAACATAATCGGGACATCGAAGCAGATTCAGCAGGTCCTGCAGGTTATAAACCAGGTGGCGCCGACACCCACAACCGTCCTGATCCGGGGAGAGAGCGGCACAGGCAAAGAACTGGTGGCTCGAGCAATCCATCGGAACAGCGACAAAGCCGGCCACCCTCTCATAGCTATCAATTGTACCGCTATCGCCGAGGGGGTCCTGGACAGCGAGCTTTTCGGGCACGCCAAGGGAGCCTTTACCGGTGCCATTGCGGACAAGAAAGGTCTGTTCGAAGAGGCCGACGGCGGCACCCTCTTCCTTGATGAGATCGGGGATATTTCCATGGAACTTCAGGCCAAGCTCCTGAGGGTGGTTGACACGGGAGAGATCCGGCGTGTAGGCGAAAACAGCACCAGGAAAGTCGATGTCCGTCTTATCGCCGCAACCAACAGGAATCTGGAAAAGGCCATTGAATCCCACAGCTTCCGTGAGGATCTCTTCTACAGGCTGGCCATCATCACCGTCCGCCTTCCTCCGCTCAGGGACCGGCAAGAGGATATCCCCCTCCTCGCGAAGCACCTCCTGCAGAAGGCCTGCGCAAGGGTCAACAAGCAGGTTCACGGCATTTCAGACGATGCCATGGAAATCATAATGGCCTATCACTGGCCCGGCAATATCCGGGAGTTGGAAAACGTGATCGAAAGGGCGGTAGTTCTGGCGCCTCTTGCCGGCTCGCTTGTCCTTATCGAGCCGAAGCACCTTCCCGCGGAGCTGCAGGCTCAATCCTCCCGGAAGGGCTTTGCCGGACCCGAACCGGTGCTGGACTACTGGACCATGCGCGATAAATCTATCGGCAGCGCTGAGAAAAAACTCCTCGTCCACTATCTGAAAACCGCCGACGGAAACGTCACAAAGGCCTGCGCAATGGCCGGGATTCCCCGAAGGACCTTCTACCGCATGATGGAAAGGCAGGGGATCAGGGCGAGGGAGGTGGCCGGTGATCTACATCGACGCTGATGCATGCCCTGTCAAGGAAGAGACGTACAAGGTAGCCGATCGTTACTCAGTGGATGTCTGTGTGGTCGCCAACAGCTGGATGAGAACACCCCTTAACAAACGCGTTGCGTTCCAGATAGTCCCCGGTGATTTTGACGCCGCTGATGACTGGATTGCGGACCATGCCGGACCCGGGGATATTGTTGTCACCGGTGACATTCCGTTGGCGGCACGCTGTATCGAGGCCGGCGCCAGGGTCCTCGGCACCAGGGGAGAAGAGTTTACAGAGGCTGGAATCGGCGACGCTCTGGCCATGCGGGCCTTAAAGGATTACCTGCGCCAGACAGGAGAATTCACAGGCGGGCCGGCTCCAATGGACAAAAAAAACCGTTCCCGGTTCCTGTCCAGGCTCGACGAGATGATAAACGTCAATTTCCCATCCTGACCTGTTAAGCCCGGATGGCCCTCAAGGAAGTTACTGGGGACAGATATGGGTGGGCAGAAACTGCCGACCCCCTGACGCTGATAGGAGGTTTACCTGTGAGCTTGTTCACCGTGGATGAAGCGCTCTGTCAAAGAGAAGGTTTTTGCGTGGCGGAATGTCCCGCCGGAATCATCGAGATCAGATCCGAAGAAGCTTTTCCCACCCCTGCAAACGGTGCGGAAGTCAGATGCATCAATTGCGGACACTGCGTCTCGGTGTGTCCCTACTCGGCTATCTCTCTCGCAAGGATGCCGATCGCGGAGTGTCCGCCAATTGATAATGATCTGGCGGTAAGCCAGGAGCAGGTCGAGCAATTGCTCCGGTCCAGACGGTCGATCCGTGCCTACAGGGATAAGCCGGTTGACAGGGAAGTGCTGCGAAAGGTTATAGACATCGCCAGGTACGCTCCTACCGGCAGCAATAGCCAGCAGGTCCAGTGGCTCGTAGTTTCCGGAAGAGATGAAGTCGTTAAGCTTGTGGATCTGGCCATAGACTGGATGCGTCACATGGTCGGAGAAAAAGAGCCCATGGCAGAGCGCTACCAGATGGCGGGTATGGTAAGGGCCTGGGAAGCGGGCATCGATTTTATCTGCCGCGGCGCACCCGCCCTCGTGGTAACCCACGGACCGGAGGCCTATCCGATAATGCCCGTCGACAGCGCTATTGCCCTGACTTTTTTCGATCTGGCGGCACCCTCCTTCGAGCTGGGAACGTGCTGGGCCGGTTTCGTCATGTGGGCGGCTGATTGCTGGCCCCCCCTTACCGCTGCCCTCGGCCTTCCTGAAGGCAACAAGCCTGTGGGAGCGATGATGGTCGGATATCCCAAACACCGATTTCACCGAATGCCCGCCCGTAAGGAAGCCACGATTATCTGGAAGGAGTAGGATCAGCTTATGAAGAGAATCCACTCCAAGGTTTACGCCTTTCGCGACTACGAAGTGGGCCCGCACCAAGCGGCCCACGTGCGGACACTGCTGGAGTAGTCCTGTGAACAGGGATACCGTCTTGCTCAGAGACCGGCTCATCCACCAAGCTAAGGTATTAGGCGCCGATGACGCTGGTGTGTGCCTTGCTTCAGACCTGCTGAACGGGCCCAGCCACCGGAAGTTACCCCGCCCTGAAGGTTTACTGGATCATCATTACCTCCTGGTGCTCGCCCTTCGCCACCCTCTCCACGAGCCTGCCCTCGATTATTTTGTCCGTAAAGACGGTGCCAGATACGGCAACTCAGAGGGAAACCGACGGCTGATGCGGATATCAGACAGGATCGGACGGTGGCTGGGCGAGGAAGGGCTTTCCTCCCAGGACCTGCACTACTACGTGGAGAAGGGCGGTGTATTCCTGAAGGGGGCGGCTGTCCTGGCCGGCCTTGGAACAATCGGGGCCAACAATCTCCTCATCCATCCCAGTTTTGGAACTCGGGTCAGATTTCGGGCTCGTTTAGTGGATTTTCCTCTCACCCCATCAACACCCATCGATTGCAATCCGTGTTCGGACTGCGTTCATTCCTGTCTTACCGTCTGCCCCGAAAGGGCCCTGGATTCTGACGGTTTCACCCGTGACAAGTGCCAGCTCCAGCTCGACCGCGACATCTCCAACGCCGTCATATTGTCGGGGGACGCTGATGGATCGGCCAAACGTGAGGTCCACTACTGTCGGATCTGCGAATTTTCCTGCACATACACCGGAGGGGTTCCCTCCCATGTAAAAAGTAAAAGGTAGAAAGGGGAAACGTGTCCATTGATGATTATTAAGGTTGCTTTCACTCTTGCTCAAGGCTGCTTGACGATATTTGTTCACCCCTGGTTCTCAGTTCAGTTTAATTTCCATCACCCAACCACTCCATAGTCGGAGCGGGATTTCCTTGAAATCGGCTGGTTATCCTTGGACCATATCGTGGAAAGAACCAACTGACCACGAAGTTTAAAACCAGGACCCTATGGGTTTTGGATCTTCTTTGCGTAACTCTGCGTTACAGCTCTAAAACACAGATTTTATCGCAAGAGATTCTACTGCCTCGGCCGAACAGACGCCCGAAGGATGCTTTTCCTGGTGTTTACCATGCGCGGTGATCAGGTCCGGATCATTTCAGCCCGCCCCATGTGCCGCAAGGAAAGGAAGGTTTCTACCGATCATGAGTGAACGTATCCCGAAGTTCGGTTCCGAGGAAGAGGAGCGGTCCTTCTGGGCCGTGACCGATTCCGCCGATCGAATCGACTGGAGAAAGGGCCGAAAGGTCAGCTTCCCCAAGCTGAAGCCCTCGGTGAAGACCATCTCCCTGCGTCTGCCGGAGATGATGCTCGAGGAGATAAAGATCCTCGCCAACCGCATGGACGTGCCCTACCAGTCCCTCATGAAGATTTTCCTCGCCGAGAGGGTAGAAAAAGAGATGAGAAGGAGGGAATCGGGCGTCGATCCGGGTGGGGACTCAGCCCTTCACGACGCTAAAGGGAAGTACGGGAGGAAAACATAGCAGCCGGCGTTTTCCAGACCGGAACAGGTGGAGGTGTGAGTCGGTCCAGCCCATGACGGTCTGCAGGACATTGTGAAGTGTACTCAGCTTGATCGTATCCGGGACGGTAAAGGTCCGCCAGATTGGGGGCCTGACATTTTTCAGGGTAACGCGGAGTTCGTAAATGCCGCCAATCGGCCCATTAGGCGCCGGATGATGGGGACCCTCGCCTACGCCACCGCAGCATTTCTTGTATTTCTTCCCGCTGCCACAGGGGCACGGTTCGTTGCGGCCGACCTTGCGGGAGAAGAATTCCTCCAGTTTTCGCGCCTCTTTACCTGTAAATTCTGCTGGTTTTGCCATGGATTCAGTCCCTCCCCAACCAGGGGCCGGCGCTTAGGTGCGGCTCCCTCAACCGGGAGACCGGGGTATCGCAGGCCGGCCGGCGATAGTGGATGCTCATGGGCGGATATTACCGGAGCTACATGACTTACTCAACCCATCGCAGAATCTTCTTCGTTAAAACTTCACCCTCCGCTAAAGCTACGGATGACAGGTCGGAGGTCAAGAGCTATGGCATGACAGGCAGGGCAGAGCTGGCTTCCCAAAAGATATTCCCCTCACCTGACTTCTCCCGAAAGGAGAAGGACTTCCTTGAAATCAGCTGATTGAGACAGTTCAGGGGGAGATGGAAGCAGGCTTTCATCACAGACTGAAATGTCTCAACGGCTTAGGTGAGGGGATGCGCCTTCCGCCTTCGCGTAAAGCTTCGACGGACAGGCGCAATGACCCCGTTGGACTATCCCCTCCATCCCCTTCATCCCTGTTAAATCCATACCCTGCCCTTATCCTGGACCCCAGACCTTTAAGTTATCACAGTGCGGTGTCACAGCGCCCTGGTTGACCGGCGCATTATCCCCAGGGACTCTGAAGAGTAGAGGACAAGCCCCACCCAGATAAAGCAGAAACTGACCAGATGGCCCATGGTGAACGGTTCACCGAAGGCGAAAACGGCCCACATAAAATGGCTCGTTGGAACGATATACAGCATGATTCCCATAGTGGATAGTCGAAGGCGATTGATCGCAGCCCCATAGAGGATAAGAGGTGTGATTGTAACCGCGCCGGCCAGAAAAAGGAGAATATCAGTGCCGGCGCCGGTCCCTGCAGCCATGAAAGACAGTTTGCCCTGTGACATCAGCCAGAGAAGATAGGCCAGCGCAAAGGGTGACAGCAGCGTTGTCTCCACCGCCAGCCCGGTTACTGCCGGAACCTTGGCGGCCTTCCTGATCAGCCCGTAGGTGCCGAAGGTAAAGGCCAGGGTGATGGAAATGATCGGCAGCCGGCCCACCATTACCGTCTGGATGGCCACACCCGCCGCTGCCAGCACGATACTCACTTTCTGTCTGCCGGTGAGCTTTTCACCCAGGAATACCGCTGCAAGGAAAATACTGACTAACGGATTGATATAGTAACCAAGGCTGCTTTCCAGTACTTTTCCGGCCTCCACAGCGTAGATGAACACGAACCAGTTGGTGGCGATTAGCAGGGTGGTGACGGTGAGGGTGGCGAGCGTCCGCATATCGAGCAGCATGGATTTCAACTGCGCCCCGGCGCCGGTCAATGCAACGAACACAAGAAGAAAAATCGCCGACCAGATGATCCGGTGGGCCAGCACCTCTGAAGCCGGAACATGCGCCAATGCCTTGAAATAAAGGGGGAAGGAACCCCAGATGAGGTAGGCGGCAAGCCCCATCAGAAAGCCGGATCTCCCGCCGGTGATTTCTTCACGGTCGTCGATGTTATCAATGCTGTTCAACGGAGTCCCATCTCCTGTCACATCCCGCTGTCTGGAAGCGCCTTCCACCAGGATGCCCTTGTTTTCTACAAAAGTCCCCAATTTCCTGTATAATAAAGTACAGGAGTATCGATGTGTCGATTCCTCAAGGGGGGGGCTTGCCCATGAGCATGTCAAACAGGCGGATCATAACAAGATCGATCCTGGCGGTGTTCCTGTGCCTGACGGTCCTTTCCGCAGTGGCGGCCGGAGCGGATGAACGGTTCACGGATAACGGGGACGGCACGGTGACCGACACAAGATCAGGCCTGATGTGGGCCCAGACGGACAACATGGGCCACATCAACTGGCATGATGCCAAACTCTACTGTGAGAATATCATCCTGAGCAAGTATGACGACTGGCGCATGCCCACCATAGAAGAGCTGGAGACCCTTTTTGACAGGTCTATGGACGCCCATGAAACCATCTGCGGGCGTAAAGTCAGGTCCTCACCTCAGATCGAACTCAGTTGCGGGTTTGTCTGGTCCTCAGAGGTCCTCATCATCCCCGGGGGCTACCCGATCTCGGCGTGGGTCTATAACTTCTCAAGAGGCTACCGGTTTTCGTCCAGGATGAGCCAGAACCGGGGGTATCGTGCGCTTCCGGTGAGGGGGAGCCTTAAGTAGAAGGTGGCAAGTGCGAACCCACGAGCTTTGCGGGATGTTTGATACCGTTACTGTTCTGCTTTTCGGTCATAGCTGTACGATTTGACCAGATCTCCCTCGAAGGATATCGCAAGGTTGAAAAACCCCGTGATGGTGGCATTTCTGGCATTCTTTACCTCCAGCGACATGCGCGTGTAGGTCCAGGTCGGGAGGCCATTTTTATCCACTCCCTTTAAATCGGGAGTCCCGAACTGCTCAAGCACTTCCTGGCGGGTAGTCACTCCCCCCTTGATAACGGCCCCCGGGTCGGTGGCTGGAATCTCACCCAAAGCAAGATTGAAAGTCGGTGCACACCCGACAGCCAACAATGCCGATAAAAGCACCGCAACAAGTGTCAATCTGAACATGAGCTGCCCCCTTTGGTTGTCCCGTACGGCATGAACTCCAGCATATCAGACTAACGTGCCAAGAAATACCATAATTCAGGGACAGACGAACCCACAGGAACTTGGTACCAGGAGCTGCTCTTACTCTCCCTCACTCCTGACATACGTATATTTCAACGATATACAAAAATATGGGAAGGGGCCGTAATCAACTATAGCTTTTTGCGGCTTTTACTGGACCCAGTATTCCGCCGGCTTTTTAAGGAACTCCTCCAGGGGGATTCCCCCTTTCCCAACCAGGAGCTGACGGTCCGGTGCGAATTTTCTGGAAAAGGCCTCCATCCCGGGCAGGCCATGTTTATTCTGCCCGCTCTTGACCTCAATAGCCGTCGTTTTTCCACCCAGGCTGAGAACGAAATCCACTTCGCGGTTTCCTTCTCTCCAATAATAAACTCCGGTCTTTTTCCCTTGGGCAGTATTGACGAGGTGTGCCCCCACTGCTGTTTCCACAAGCCTGCCCCAGTAGCCGGAATCCATTCCTGCTGCATCAAAGGAATGGGGCCCCATGGCCGACATGAGTGCGGTATTCAGGATCAGCAGCTTGGGACTGGATGCCCTTCGGCGCACAGCGCTGCCGGCGAACTTCTTGAGGCCCGCCAGGAGACCCGCTCCGGCCAGGAGTTCGAGATAGTGGGCGAGGGTGGTCGTATTACCGGCGTCGTGGAGCTGGCCGAGCATCTTGTTGTAGGAGAGCACTTGCCCCGAGTAGTCGACCCCGAGCTGAAACAACCGCCGAAGGAGAACAGGTTTGAGGACGTTCGTCATCAGGAGGATGTCCCTCGAGATGGTTGTTTCGATGAGTGCGTCGCTCACGTATGAGGACCAGCGCTGGTAGTCATCCGCGAGAGGAGCCGAACCCGGGTAACCACCGAAAAAAATGTAGCGATCAAGGTCCCACCCGAACGCTTCCTGCATCTCTGGAAAGCTCCAGTGGGAGATAGGGATGAGTTCGAAACGCCCTGCCAGACTCTCCGTAAGTCCACTGGCTATGAGGAGGGGAGAAGAACCCAGCAGGATAACTTTGAGAGGACGCCCCCTTGCGGTGTCCTCGTCCCACAGCCGTTTGACTGTGTCGGACCAGCTAGGGATTTTCTGAATCTCGTCGAGGATGAGAATGGAATCGGGGTGCTTTGCCGGATCCCTCTCAGTGAGCTGCCTTCCGGTTTCCCATGCCTGGACCAGCCACGCCCTGTCCTTGAGCGCCGGCTCGTCAGCGGTATCGTAGAAGACATTCACCTGGATGCCTTCCATCAACTGCCGGGCAAGGGTGGTTTTCCCCGTCTGTCTGGGCCCCGCCAGGACCTGAATAAACCGGCGCTGTTCTCTCAAACGGGAAATCAGAGTACTATAGATCGGCCTGTGATATGAGATGCTCATGGGGGAATATTATCAGATTTGCATGAAACACTCAACGCATTGAGTATTTTTACTCAATACACTGAGTAAACCCAGGCGATCTGTCTGGAGCCGAACCTCATCTCCCAAGTTTTTAATGGTCGGAACCTGAGAATATGAGGTACGACCCCAGAGGGTTGCCAGGAAGATATCGACGTGGTTGTTACCTTCAGGGAACTGAAGGACTGGTTGACTAAAAAAGGCCACGATCTCAAAACCGAGGGTTCCTTTGACTATCGGTCGCCTCTTCTTGCCGGTGGTCAGTACTGGCTGACACGGGATTTCCTGGCGAGGCTGGTGCCGGGCGGTGAATCCAAACGATCGCGGATTCTGGCTATTTCGGGCGCGACCAGGACGTTGGCCTTTTTGAAAGAAGTACACGACGGCTCTTTTCGGCATGCCTGTCCATGGTTAAATACTGCACTATCGAGAACAATTCCCACGGCGTGGGAACCGACCTCACCTTATTCCAGCGGCAGGACCTCCAGGCCAAGCTTCTGAGGGTGGTTGATGTACGTCTCATCGCCACTACTAACCGGAACCTGGAAAAGGCCATCGAAGCCAACAGATTTCGTGAGGATCTCTTCTACAGGCTGACTACTATCACCATCCGTTTGCCTCCGCTCAGGGACCGCAAGGAGGACGTCCCGCTTCTGGCCCGGCACCTCCCGCAAAAGGCCTGTGCCAGAGTCAACAAGCAGGTTCACGGAATAGCAGACGATGCCATGGAGATCATAATGGCCTACCACTGGCCCGGCAATATCCGTGAGCTGGAGAACGTGATCGAAAGGGCGGTTGTCCTGGCGCCTCTCGCCGGCTCGCTTGTCCTTATCGAGCCGAAGCACCTTCCCGGGGAGCTGCGGGCCCGCTCCGCCTACGAGGACTCTGTTGGGCTCGGGGCGACGCCGGACTACAGATCCATGCGGGATAAATCCGTCGGCAGCGTGGAGAAAAAACTTCTGATCCACTATCTGACCGTGGCGGGGGGAAACGTCACCCGGGCATGCACAATGGCCGGGATTCCGCGGCGAACCTTCTACCGCATGATGAAAAGGCAGGGGATCACTTCTAAAAACCCTTGTTGATGTGGGACATATTAGGTTATGTTTTCAATAATGTCTTGCCCGGAACTAATCGCTGGTTTTGGGTCCACGCGTTGTTAATTGACCTTTATCGATATTTTATTTTCAGGGGGGTGGAAAATGGGCAAGAAAATCCTTTTGGTGGATGATAACGATAAGGCGCGTTCCATCAACAGCAGTGTGCTTCAGCAGGCTGGATTTGAGATTACCGAAGCTGAAAACGGAGTGGAATGCATCAAGGCCATGCAGAATCTGCTCCCCGACCTGATCATCCTGGATCTGGTTATGCCGATCATGGACGGATACAAGGTGCTCCAGATGATAAAGACCAGACAAGTGACCAGGGATATCCCGGTAATAGTGTTGTCCGGACGAGGTCAGCCCGAGGAAGTGGAAAAAGCATTAAAGCTGGGGGCCAGCGATTTTCTGGTGAAGATGCGGACCAATCCTAAAGCACTGCTGGAAAAGGTACAGGCCATCTTAGAAAAACCGAAAAGTGCAATGGAAGTACACAAATACAGGTTGGCAATTAAAGAAAAAATTTATGATGCGGTCAAGCTGGCCACCGATTTCGAGTTCCCTGTAGAATACAGGTGTTCCAGGTGCGGGAATCCATTGCTGCTTGAACTGCTCCCCGACTACACGCATAAGGAGCATTGGTTTACCGGACACTTCGTTTGCTCACACTGCGACTGAGTAATCAGGCGCCCTTGAACACCCATATCAGGACAACCAGATCAAACAGAATCGCTCCAACCTTATTGGGGAACAAAAAGGGAAAGGCGTGCCAGAAAAGGGTAAGGCCGGCCAGTGAAAGGATGGACGCTGCCGCGGCGATGTGCCGCCACTGACCCGGTACTATCTGGCCGAGGGCTCCAATCCCGGCCAACACAAACAAAGCAATCGTCATTACCCATATGACGGCCCCGACGGAATGCGTGGACCTTGGCCCCATGGTGCGGTTAAGCAGCCAGGAGTCTGCCGAGTGGGTCTCGCTGAGCTTTTTGCCGACCAGGGGCAACAGGCCCATAACGTGGCCGACCCCTTGCAGCATGAGGATGACGGCGACAACTATCCGGAAAGCCTGCGGCAGCACCATAGTAGGGGCCTCCATTTCAAGATGTGGTCAAAATACGCCAGACACCGCCGAGCCCGGTGGCTGATACCAGGATACTATTTTTCAGGAACCAGGGACCGGAACCCGGTCTTCACCCTCCGCTTCCCCCACAAAGCTACCGACATTCAATTTTGATAGAGTCGCAAAAAGTCCATTCGAGGCTTTTTGCTCCACGGAAAGCGAAAAATGTCATTTTCACTTTCCGCACAAATCAATATCTTATCACGCCAATAAAAACCTTGCGGTGCCCGTCATTGATTTGGGCGCCCCATGCGGGGCGCATGGATGACTTTTTTCGAAGTCATCAATTTTAGTGTCCATTCGAAAACGGGAGTCTTAAATCCTCACATTTTTACGATCGAAACCTGCTTGTCCACCGTAACTTCCTGTCCGTCGTCTTGTCACGTCGTAGCTTCCTGTTCGCCGTAGCCTTGGCGAAGGTGGATAGCGAAGACGGAAGCCTCGGCGAAGGATGATGGCGAAGGCGGATGGAGAGGGTGCGATAATCTGAGGTGCGACTTGGACATGGTTCCTCCTTTGGTGTAGTTTCCACCTTATACCATTGTCCAAATTTTGGGGACCACCTCTGAGTTTATCGAAGGGAGCGGAGTCGAGGGAAGGGGCACTCAATAACCTCTTTACTTGGTCCCGGCAGGCCCCCGATCTTCTCATTGCCAAATTCCCCCTTCGACGCGCTAAACTTGCTCAGGACAGGCAGCTTGACACCCTTTGCATCAGGTACCAGGTTCCTGGCACTGATCTTCAAGATTCACACTCCGGCACCAAAGCTCCGTTCCCTTGCACGCCGCTGCAGACTTCGGCCCACCGTTCAAGGAACCGGATGAGCTCCTCGGGCGGCTTGAGCCAAGCTGCTGCTGCGGTTGACCGCCACTGCTTGCGCACCAGGATACCCAACCCCCTGCCTTCAACTGCCTTAAAGGCGTCCTCGTCGGTCAGGTCGTCCCCCAAGTAGGCACACACTGTCTCGAGGCCCTCCTCTGAAAGAACGGTGCGGACAGCGTCACCCTTGTTTCGGCCCGGTGAGCGCAGCTCCAGGCCTCCATCGAACTCCTTAAGAACCAGTCCTGTCTTCCGCGCAAGAGGGGCTAATTTATCCTCAATGCGGCTGATTAGCCGGTCCCGAGCATTTTCGTCCAGTCCTCTCCAGTGCAGGGCGAGGCAGCCTGGTTTCTGCTCGCTGTGATGGCCGAGACCGGCTTTATTGACCAGATCCTTCGCCTCGGCCAGTCCCCGGACCTCCTTGTCGCTCAGGGCAGCCACCTCGTAATGGCCGTTCGGGAAAAACCGCTCGAGGCCGTGGGACCCCCAGATCTCGGGAAGTTTTTTCAACCCCAGGAGAGGCGGCAGATCCTTTGTCCAACGACCGCTGATGAGGACCACCCGGCACCCCCCGGACTCCAGGATTTTTTCGAGGACCTCCCGGACCCCAGGGTAGGGGATTGCCTCGTGACGGTTCTCCCGGAAGGGGGCCAGGGTGCCGTCGTAGTCGAGGAACAACAGCTTGCTCGGGGCGGCTTCGATATGCTTCCAGAACTTTTCGCCTGGTGGTGGGAGGGGCCTATGGGACATCGATCTCCAGGTAGGGGTCTTGTTCCTTACCCTTGAGAAGGCTGACCATCAGGGCGAGGTAGTCCCGGAGGTGGCGGGTAAGGAGGAAGTTGTCCCGCACGAACTCCCTGGCATGGCGTCCCATCTGGCGCCGCACGTTGGGGCGGTGCAGAAGGTATCGGATCCTCAGGGCCGCGCCTTCCGGAGAGTTGACCAGGAACCCGGTGCGATGGTCCATGACCTGCAGCCGGATACCGCCGACCTCGCCGCCGATGACCGGTTTACCTTTCCACATCCCCTCGGTCACGGTAAGCCCGAACCCCTCCTTGATCGACTTCTGTATGACAATGTCGGCTCGCCGCTGAAGGGCGTTGATGGTTCGGTGAGCGTCGTTGGGCAGCTGGAGGACGTGGATGTCGGGATCCTCCCCGGCGGCCCGGCGCACCTCTTCGAGAACAGCTTCCCCCTCGGGATCATCGCCGGCGCCTCCCCCCGCCAGAACAAGCTGCACCGGTGTGAGTTTTCTGACCATCTTGTAGGCCTCGATGACCCCTATGGGGTCCTTGAACCGGTCGTATCTGGATACCTGAAGGAGCAGGGGGATGTCCGGAATCAGGTTGAAGGGTGAGATCTCCTCCAGAACCTCCTGGGCGGATAGGTCCATGTTCTTTTCGCTTAACGGATCGATACTGGGGGGTATGAGGTACTGGATGTGGGGTAGTTTCTGTGAAAACCGCTGCATGGAAAAGATGCTTGAATCGTATGCGACCACATTCTTCCTGAGATAGTTCCAGACCGAACGCTGGGGCCGGCTGATGTCGATGTGGCACCGCCAGACCCAGCGCCCCTTCCTTTGTGGCATGTGCCTGATGACGGCGGCGGGCTGGGGATCGTGGATGAAAACGAAATCGGCCTCGGCCAGGGTGTCGTGAATCTGTTCTGCAAACTTCCGGTTGGTTTCCTCGTAAACGTTGAGAAGCTCCTCCGTTATGATCGTCTTTTCTCCCTGCATAGCGTTGTGCATCCCTTTGGTGCACTCATAGAAGGCTGCATCACCGGTGATGACCTCCCAGCTGGCGTCGATGCCTAGATCCTGCTTGAGGGGGATCATTTTGTGGAGGATCTCGGCCACACCTCCGCCCTCCTTGGTAGAGTTGACGTGGACGACCTGGACACCCTCAAGCTCGCGGGCCAGAAGACGAAGCTGCCTGATGACATCTTTTCCTGCTATTTCGCCGTATCTATCGAGAAGTTGTGACAAGCTGTAACCTCCGTAGTGTCAGGATCAGGTTCAAAGGCATCAGGGCCGTCAGGGCTGCGGAAAACCTTGTCTGAAAAGGTTTTCGAGGCGGTCGCGGATCTCGCCGAGAGAGGAAAAGTAGGGGTCGATGGCTGTCAGATCCACGCAGAGTTGATTATAATCACCGGTGTTCGACTCGAGCCAGGCCGAGAAGTCATCGCAGCGTTTCTCGTTACGTCTTCGGGCCTCGACGAAGTGGTAAAAGATGCTCCCCTCCGACATTCCATTGACTGCATCACACAGTTCGGAAGGGTCTCCGATCCTTGTTTCGGTGTCGAAAACCACCAGCTGAGAGCGGAGGAAGTAAAAGGGCTGCCGGGCTGTGACAGTGTGGGATAATATATCCTCGTAGAGGCGGTCCTCAATGATGTCGATGATCCCGAGTCGAAGCTCCTCGACGTCGGTGTAGTCCGTGGGGTAAATGACACTGAGCCGCTCCGCGAGCACCTTGTCCCTCAACTCCCGCCCTATCCAGGCGGCGAAATCGTTGCTGTACTCCGGTTCCTCGATCACCGGCCTGAGCAGCCGTCCCCAGAAGTGGTGCTGGATGCTCCCAGAGTGGACGACGTGCAGGCTTTCGGTCATTTCCCGGAGGGTAAAGGCACGAATACCCGTGGCAATGAAGACAGGGGCGCAGTCGAAGACCCTGAAGCTTTTCTCAGATGTGTTTACGGGTCGATCTTTTCCCTGGATCATTTGACACTGTCTCCCTGTCGCTTCTCCCTGGATGGGTCCATCTGCCGGACTACTCTTCCAGCATGGTGGCGAAATCCTCGCCGCTGGTCCCCGGAATGTACTCTTCTTTCACCGGCGGAAAGTCGTTGAGGTTCCGGGCGAAGGCGGCCTGCAGGAAGGAGTCGACCCACCGGAAGATATCCCTGCGGCGGATAATCTTGCGCATTTTTTTCATCCGGGTCTGTTTCTCATCGTAGTCCATGGTGAATGCGTAGTAAAGCGCGTCGGCGATCCCCTCGTAGTCGTGAGGATTGACCAGCAGCGCACCGCTGTGAAGCTCAGCCGCCGCGCCGGCAAACTCGCTGAGGATGAGGACTCCGTTGTTCTGAAGGCTGCAGGCGCAGTACTCCTTGGCCACCAGGTTCATCCCGTCCTTCAAAGGGGTGACCAGGGCGATGTCGGCGATGTGGTACAGGGCCAGCAGTTCGTCGTGGTCGAGGCTGCGGTAGTGGTAATGGATCGGGTCCCATCCCAGGGTTGCGAACTGGCCGTTGATCTCTCCGATGAGCCTGTCGATGCGCGCCTTGAGGATCTGGTAGCTGGTCAGGGAGTGGCGGCTCGGGACCAGGACTTGGGTGAGGGTCACTTTTTCCCTCAGATCCGGATAGCGCTCCAGGGCGTTCCGGTACCCTTCGAGCCGTTCCTGGAGACCCTTGGTGAAATCCATGCGATCCACTCCGAGGATGACGCTGTGATCACAGAACTTCTCCTTGAGGGACTCGTACCATTGCATGGTCCCCTCGGAGTTGGTGTCCTCGACAAAGCTCCGGTAGTCGATGCTGATAGGGAAGTAGCCCACCCGCACGACACGGTCCTCGAGGGCGACCTGGACCACCGTTCCCCGCCCGCTGACCCTGGCGGCGGGGTATGAGCGCTGAAGGCAGTCGAGGAAGTTCTTCCGGTCACGGAAGGTCTGGAACCCAACCAGGTCGTACTCCATCAGTGCCTCGAGGATCTCCATCCTCCAGGGGAGCCTGACGAAGATATCCATTGGGGGAAAGGGAATGTGCAGGAAAAAGCCGATCCGGTGGCTTCGTCCCCGCTCCCGCAGAAACTTGCCGACGTGGAAGAGGTGGTAATCGTGAACCCAGATGTAGTCATCGTCGGAGGTGTGGTTCAGGATCCGGTCGGCGAACTTGGCGTTGACCCGGATGTAGGAATACCAGAACTCCGGGTCGAAGGTGCAGTGGGACTGCATATCGTGAAAGAGGGGCCAGATTATCTGGTTGGCGAACCCTTTATAATAGCTGGTAACCTCTTCCTCGTCCATTTCCACCGGGATGAGATCGTATCCGGTGGCCAGAGAGGCATCTCCAAGAACCGTGTCGAAATCAACCTTCTCCGAGATGCCGGGCCACCCGATCCAGAGCCCTCCCCGGTCCCTCAGGACAGGCGCCATGGCGGTCACAAGGCCACCTGAACCGGGCTCCACCGACCATGTGTCGCCCTTTCTGCTAAGGGTGACGGGGAGGCGGTTGGAGATGGCGACGAGTCGGGTTTTCTTCGGTTGGGTCTTCTCGGGTATCGCTGACTCCATTTATCTCTTCCTCCTCGCCCTCTATTCTACACTAAACTCAAGGAGGAAAGTTGTCTCACTTACATTGGCACAGAGGGTACCCTCAAAACCATTAAAGCCTGGCGATCTTTTCCATTCTCATAACAATGATCGGCAGCCTGGCCTGGTTGGCAGCGTCACCTCGCAGCTTTCCGGGGAGAGATTCCAGAAACTTGGGATCTTCAAGGAACCTGGCAAACAGCTCTGAAATAAATTTCCGCACTTCATGGTCGGCGGTAGCGATTTCCTCTGGGAGTTCCTCCCGGGCGTCGACGATAGCGATCACATCCTCAAGGTCGTGACTTGCCATATAGTCGTCTTTCCCGCGGTTCAAAAACGCTTCAAGCTTGGTAGCGACAAAGTATGGTGGGGTGACAAGCCTTATGAAAACTCCATCGCCAATATCTTTTTTCTGTGAGTTTCTGATGGCGTCCCGGTACCATCGGTTGGTACTGGTCCCGGCTATCCCGTCTTCGGGAGGCATCAGGTCAACAAACAGGTCTCCCAACCGCCAACGACAGACAATTTCAGGGACATGTTTGAAGCCGAGTTCGCGAAATGCTTCCTCCATTTTCCAGTATTCGCTTCTTGATCTCACATCGGCAATCAAGTCTACATCGGCAGTTGCACGAATGTCGCTTGATGCAGGATCAGTGGAAAACAGCCCGGCTACCGAGCCCCCAACGTAGACAACCATGTTGCCTGTTTCACCAAGGCGTCGAGCAACTTTACGCAACATTTCAAGGTGCTTCTCTTTAATCAGATCCATATTTACTCAACCTGAGATCCAGCTCCTGGGCAGCTTTTTCACGCTCTCTCGCTTTACCGCCACGGAGGGTGTCGAGGATTACCAATAGTTCATACAAATTGGGATCATGCAATGCAGCCTGCGGTGCTGAACGATATATGGGAGAGAAAGAATAGCCTTTGACTTCACCTTCCAGATAGGGCCACACAGGCGGCAGTTCATCCACCATCATAAAATTCTTCTTGATCGGGGCGGCCGCCGTGGCCGTAGGAATGCCTCTGGTTACCTCGCCGAGGTCTGGCGGGAAAGAGTACTTTGCGCCATGGACGAGAAACTCATGAATGGCCTGCCGGTTTGGCCAATGACTATGAGACCCTACCATATTCATCGAATTCATCAGTTTTTTTTTGTATTCAGTCTGCTGATGCCCGCCGATGAGGAGGCCTGCCCGGAGTGAACGCTTGACACCGGCGTTGATTTCCGAAGCGCTCATGAAAAGTTCATTCGCAAGACGAACATAGCTCCATGACTCGTTTCCCAAGGCCACCAGCTTGAGCGTGATGAATATATCCTGGGGTTTAAGTACCATGAAGCATATTCTATTCGCGATTCGCGAATAGCGCAAGAGTTTTTCTGTTCGTTTATGGGTTAATTTCCGTTGAAATATATGGTGAGGTTCCAGGTACCCCTATAGGTACCCATACAAATGACTAATCCAGCAGGTCAGAGGTCCCCTTCTGGCCTTTTCTCTGTAATTGCGGCTCTGTCTCCGCCAATTACAGAGCAAGGCGCCACCTTGGCGCCGTGGCAGTCAAGAGGTCCTTAGGCATTCTACCGTGAGCAAGGTCGAACGGTCGACAAACGCCCGCCCTGAGCCCAGTCGAAGGGATCCCGTTCAGCTCCACCACTCGACGCAAAATCAGGCCGCCCTTTACGGGGGGCCTGATTTTTTGCTCGTGGCAGGCCACGTTTCGATAGCCGAGTGCCACGAGCGCGGCGAGTTGTCCTGAGCGAAGCGCCGACGGATATGCGCTGAGTCGAAGGGCACTCGAAGTTAACACTTGCTCATGGCAGGCCTTACTAAACTTCTCGATGCCACAATTCACCGGACTGTCGACCAAAAGTGTGCAAGGCTAGAACCCCACGATTTGTGTCCTGCCCTTAATATAACGAAAAATCTTGCCTATGTTAAAGGCTGTCTTTACTATGAGGCCATGAAACGCACATATGTAAGGCAACTGGACGCATGACGCCCTTCACACACCCACACCGTGCCGGCCGCTATGAACAGCAACCAGCAGGGTATAAGGCATTCCTACCGGCGGCCTTGCCGCCGGACCCGCCCATACGTCTTGAGGGGCCGCTTCAGTCGCTGCTTTCTCAGGCCGACCGAGCCCTGGGACGGCTGGACGGTTCCATACAGACACTGCCGCACCCTGACCTCTTTGTCGCGATGTACGTACGCAAAGAGGCCGTGCTCTCCAGCCAGATCGAGGGCACGCAAAGCTCCCTGCAGGATATGTGCTGCGTCGAGGGGCACTCGTTGGTTTTTCTATGACGCGCAAAACGGCTTCCCCATTCCCCCTTGGCCCCTATCTTGCTCTTCCTTTAGCATGCCTAGTTCACAGAAATACTACGTCTACATCCTCCGCTGCTCTGACCAATCCCTGTATGTCGGGCACACTACCAACTTGAAGAATCGGCTGTATTGGCATTACATGGGATTTGCCTCTCGATACACGGCCCAGCGTCGACCCGTAACCCTGGTTTACTCGGAAAAGTTTGGTGATAAGGAAACTGCCATCGCCCGCGAACACCAACTCAAATCCTGGTCCCGCCTCAAAAAAACAAGCCCTGATCAATGGTGATAGGGTCGCAAAAAGTCCAGCCCGGACGACACGAAGGTGAAGGCTAAGGCATCGAAGCGCAAAGCGATGAGTTACGGTCGCATGGAGAAGCGTGTTGAAACAATAAATGCAAGAGTCATATAGTTCCTGTTTTCATTTCGATTCCCCGAGATATTTTTCGAACCTGTGGCACATGCGTTCGAAGGTCCTTAGCTCGGCCTGAGTCATCTGGTCATAATGATCCGGAAGAATGCCATCATCAACCACCGATTCGGCCAGCTTTGCCGGCGGGTCGTCCTG
>BDTG01000011.1 GCA_002897695.1 bacterium BMS3Abin14 | reverse complement strand
ACATCATGGCAGGCGCTGCAGTAGGCTGTGGACTGGCTGTTCCAGATGGGTGAGACGTTCGTTCCCTGGGTGGGTGCGCTGAAGTCCGCCCCGTGGCAATAGAAGTTGGCGCATGTGGCGTCGGCTGATCCTGCGCCATACTTCACGGCGGTACTCGTAGGTGTGATCGTCTCGTCATTGGGGTCGCCGTCCACACTCTGGTTCGGGCTGCCCGCGTCGCTAAGATCGATCTCACCGTTGGTATGGGCGGTGGTGTAGCCCGTCACGTCGTGGCAGTAGGAACACGGGTAATTATGGCTCTGCGCGTTGTCTGGAGGCAGGATTCCGGCCACGTGAACCTGGTGTGCGTCGGGGAGATCACCTATGGTGTAGGGGATCGCCGCATAGGTGCCGGTGTCACGGTAGTAATGACATGTAAGACAGTCGGGGTCGTTTCCTGCCGCGTCGCCCCCGTTCCAACCGGACCCGCCATAGGCCGGGGTCGTTTTCTCATAGTGGCAGTCCACATTGGAGCACGTTTCGGATGCCTGAGAATAGGCGGCCGCGTTGTTCGTGTCGGCCTTTATTGTCTGAGCGCCCACACCAAACACCGTGAATGTACCCGCCGTGAAGCCATCGCCCAGGACGTCCACCCTGGTGGCCGGGCTCCCGGCAGTATTCAGGTTGTGGCCAGGTCCGCCGGGAGTGGGGTGGCAGAAGGCGCAGATGGTCTTCTGCTGGGCATTGTCATACATGGTTACCGTGTAATCGCCGTATCCTAGATACTGTCCCACGGCCAGCATGTGCCTGTCGTGAGAGCCCGCGTCGTCGTCAACATAGGCGGGACTGCCGCCGGAACCGTCGGGCCAGTATTGACCTGTGGCAAGGCTCCCGTGACAGGCATTGCAGTTGGTACTCATGGTATTGTTGTGCTGATGGCAGTCGGCGCATGCCCTCGTAGCCGTTTTAAAATGGTCGGGAACCGTGTTGGGCGGAGGAAAGGCCGGTGACTCGTCGGCATAGGTTCCGGTCCGGATTCTAATCCCGAAGATCGTCAGCTTCCGGCCCCAATCCACGACCAGGGGAGAGATACCCGTGGAGGGGAACTGGGTCCCATCCCAATCGCCGGTGCCATGGCAGTAGATGCACATGAGACGTCCGTCCCCAATTCCTCCCGCCCCGTTCCGGGTGTGTGAACTGGCCTCGAGCTTACCGTTAAAAACGCTCTCCGTCCTGGTGATGATCCCGTTTTCTCCCGTGTGTATATCGCGTCGGAAGAAGACCTCGTCGGGCTGGGTGTTGGTCGCCGATTCCTTCAGGTGAGGGTCATGACACATTTCACATGGCAGTTTATCGCCGATGCTGATCCTGTAAAGAAGGGTTCCATCAGGATCGCGCACCTCGTAGTTGTCATCCTGGGCGGTTCCGCTGTTGCCCATTCGTGACAGCACGTAATGCCCTCCAGGAAGATTGTCGGGGTTGTCGGGGCTGTCCCTGACCGCGGACATCGACGGCGCCACATGTGTCACATCGGCGGGTTCATAACCGTCGGGCAACTCATAATAGCCCACGTTGGAACCGTCCGATAAAGCCTTTACACCCCTGTCCCCTCCAAAGGCGACGTCCTGGGGAGCGGGGGAGAAATTGGAGTCATCCGGCACGAAAGGATCCCCCGTCGGAGCCCTGCGGGCGGCGCCGCCGTGGCAGTCGTAACAGAGGATAGTAGAACCGACGAGGTAGTTCGGCCCATCATTATTCGGGGTGCCTGATGTCCTGCTGAGGTCACGTTTCTGGTAATACTCGGCGAGGTCGAGGGACAGATCCCTGGTCCACAGACGGGCTGTCGTGAACCAGGTACCCATATAGGAAGCCGTTGTGGCATCGGGAAGGTGTATATCGTGGCATGGTGAGCAGCTTCCGGTGGTCGCGATGGGCTGTGTATTCCCCGTCCTCTTCCAGTCGTGAAGAGAGCCTTTCAGATAACCAACATCGGGGGCGGAAGTCGCCCAGGTTGGAGGCTGCGGGGGGGACGAAAGCACGACCCGGTTGGTGTCATGACAGTCATAGCAGTTGTCATTCAGATTTACGGTGTCAGGTGTCAGATCGCGGATATAAAGGGCCTTTTCCCTGGCGTTGTGCGGAATATGGCATTCCCGACAGATATCGGCGGGTGCGCCGGCCACGGACGTCAGGTCATGGAGCCCGCCCGTCAGGGGGAGGGCGGACGCCCCTAATGGAAATATTGTCCACACGAAGGCAAGGACAAAAATCCCTATCCTCAATCTCACGAAAACCCCCTTCTCCCTACAAAAAAGAATCCCATCTCAGGCCTGAAAAATCCAGCCGAAATCCCCATACCGGACGATTACCTGACAAGGTTCTCCAACGCCGGATAATCGTCCAGCTCCCGAAGCATTACGTGCGTACCCAGGTCCTCACCGCTTACTCCCCTGGCCAGATAGTCCGCGAAAACCCGGTAGGACATCTGTTTGTCCAGGAAGGAAACCCCGTCATTTTCCAACGAGAGTGTAAGCGCCCTTGCCTTTTTCAACCACTGGGTCCTGTCGGTGATGACAGCCACAACCCTGGAACCTCCGGCGTTCTTGGCGATCCCCTCCCTGACTTTGGCCTCAATATCCTTGAGACTGATACCGGCGCCGACAAGGCCGGACGCCAGGTCCAGGTAGTCAAGACATAACCGGGCGGAGAAGCCGGCACCGGCGAACATCTCCACGGTTTCCTTCAGGTAACCAGCCTCTTCCCCGGTCAAATCCAGGAATCCGAGGGCCGCCGCTTTGGACGACACGGATTCACCATAGGCATTCTGAAGGACCGAGCGGAGATCATTTCCTTCCGCGGAAACGGCCATGGTTAAAGAAAAAACCAGGACCAGCGGCAGAAGAGCCGTCACACACCTTACGTACAGTCGTCCTGACATTTTTCACTCACAACCAGAACCGAGTCATACCCGCCGAAACCATCCGGCACCAGGGAGGCCGATTTGGGGTTGGCGACCCATTTCTCCCCGTCGACCAGCATATTGTAGTGGTAGACCCCGGGCTTGAGGGTCATGGAAAACTCCCAGATACCTCTGTCGCTGGACTGCGCCAAGGTGACGTCCCTCTGTCCCCAATCGTTGAAATCCCCGATGAGGGCCACCGATGAGGCCTCCGGGGAATAGAATATAATCCGGATGGTCTGGGCACGTTGAACATCGACCGGCTGTCTGCCGACTATGACGTCCCTTCCCACGAAACCGATGGCCAGGGCAAGGATCAGGGAAACGACCGCAACAATGGGATGCATTACCTTCCACGACCAGAAACCGGAAGCTACACTGGCCGGCAGATTGGAAACTATTTTCCGGGTGAGGAATGGCGGAGGATCAACGGTCCACTCGGCGGCCCTGTCGAGGATGGCTTCCAACGCCTGGTGTTCAGCCAGGGTTTCTCTGCAAACAGCACAGGTCTCAAGGTGGGAATCCACCTTGCGCTGATCGTCGGCGGACAGGTCATTGCGAAGGTATCCGTCGATCCGGCTTTCGAACTTTCGGCAATCCATGGCGCACCATCCCCCATCAAGTGTAGCGAAACATATCCGGTCTTAATCACGCAAAACCAAGATATACAAGCACTACTGTTAAACCGCCAGGATTGTTACAACTACGCTTCCAGCACCGCACCGGCGCCGGCGAAGAAAAACTTTTCGTCCCCCACCGCCTCACGGAGACGGCAGGATCCGGCGAGACCGGTGCAGTGGCTGGCCCCTACCTTCTCCACCCCCATGCCCTTCATGGCTTCAATGGTGCCGGCCATCTGCTCCTCGCTGGAAAATCCCAGATGCGTCCCTCCGAGAACGGCGTGGATTTTTTTGCCGGGCCGCATCTTTTCGACATGTTTGAGGATGTTCACCAGACCCGCGTGGGCGCAACCCAGCAGAACGATAAGGCCTGCCTCTCCCTCGACCACCAGCGAGAGGTCATCGGGAAGCGGGTCCACCTCCCCACCCGGCTCCGGGGAAAGAAACATGCTCGTATCCCCCCCCTCGAAGGGGGTCACCCTGTCGATCTCGCCCGTGGTGGATATTCCGTCGGCCACCTCCTGGGCCATCTTGTCCAGACGAAACCGGGCGCCCAAACCCTCGAGGTAATCCCGGTTGAAGGGGATCCCGATGGGTTTCATGGACCCATCCGGTCCTTTCCAGTACCTTGAGACAAATATCCCCGGATGGGCGTAGATATCCCGCTCCCCTCCGGCTTTGAGAAGCTCAGCCAGACCGCCGGTGTGGTCGTAGTGACCGTGGCTCAGGGCCACTTTATTAACCCCTGCGAGGTCAAACCCCATGATCCTCGCATTGTGAAGCAGGGCATATCCCTGACCGGTGTCGAAGAGAACCTTCTCATCCCCCCTCTCGATGAGAGCGGCAAAACCATGCTCTCCAATGATGCCCATGGGCCGTACAGCTGAATTCTCGCAAAGAACCGTTACCCGTGCCTTCATAATATTTCCTCCATCATTCAATCTCCCTTGACAAAACTATTGGCGATGTTATTAGTATATCATGAATACATGAAATGATATTTGTGTCAACTTTTCTGGGGGGGCTGCACGAGATGACCGTTGAACAGATTCTTAAGACATACAGGACAATCGCGGTTGTTGGATTGTCGCCAAAACCGGATCGACCCAGCCACGGGGTTGCGGCCTACCTGCAATCACGGGGGTACAGGATCGTCCCGGTGCGCCCCGGAACGGATGAGATCCTGGGAGAGAAGGCCTACCCGTCCTTGAAGGATATCCCTTTCCCTGTGGAGATAGTGGATGTATTCCGCCGGTCCGATACCGTTCTTCCCGTCGCGCAGGACGCTGTGGCCATCGGCGCCAGGGTACTCTGGCTGCAGGAGGGCATTGTCAATACGGAGGCGGAAAAACTGTGCCTTGACGCAGGGCTGGATGTTATCATGGACCTGTGCATGCTCAAGGAACACAGGAGGTATGGCCTGTCATGAATATCCTTGGTATAATTGCAATCGTCGTCTTCGCCCTGTGGATCCTGAGTTCAGGGAGTGGAAGCTGAGGCTCCTGTTGACCTCCGGCGGAGGCCTGAAATTATTAGTTTGAGGTTTGGGATTTGAGGTCCTTTCCACGTTGGGCCTTGGATACTTCAACAGGTCCTTACTGCTCTTCCCCTCCCTTGAGGGGAGGGGACTAAGGGGAGGGTGACATATTCACCCCCATCTCGATCTTCCCCCCTCAAGGGGGAAGAAGGATATGCAGAGAGACTTACGTTAATGGAATCTAAAGGGACATATGATCTGATCATCATCGGGGGAGGGCCCGCGGGCCTTGCCGCAGGCCTTTACGCCTCCCGCGCGAAAATGGACGTTATTCTCCTCGAGAAGGCAGCCCATGGCGGACAGATGCTCACTACTTTCAACCTCGAAAACTATCCCGGCTTTCCGGACGGCATCGGCGGTTTTGATCTGTCGGACCTGATGAGGAAACAGGCCGAGAACTTCGGCCTGAAGATTCAGTCCGTGTCCGTAAACAGCCTTAAGCTGAATGGGGACGTATTTACACTGGACACGGATGCGGGCCCCAGGAACACACGTTCGGTTATAGTAACGACGGGCGCCTCCCCCGACAAGCTCGGTGTCCCGGGAGAGGACAGGCTCACCGGAAGGGGCGTCTCCTATTGCGCAACCTGCGATGGGGCCCTTTACCGTGACAGGATCGTGGCCGTCGTGGGGGGTGGGGATTCCGCAGTGGAGGAGGCCCTGTTTCTGGTCCGCTTCGCCTCGAAGGTTCACATTATCCATCGACGGGACGCTTTACGCGCCGTCCCTGTAGTACGGGACAGGGCGCTTGAAAACGAAAAGATCACCATGGAGTGGAATTCTGTGCTCAAGGAGATCAGGGGCGAGGACGAGGTTAAAGAACTCCTTTTAGAAGGTGTCAAAACGGGACAGACACGAATTCTCAGTGCGGATGGGGTGTTCATCTACGTCGGGATAACACCGCAGACGGAGTTCCTCGGAGACATGGCAAAAAAGGACGGGAAGGGTTACATCAAAACCGATATAGGCATGGCCTCCTCGGTCCCTGGCCTTTTCGCGGCAGGAGATGTACGGTCCGGGTCTATCCGGCAGGTATCCAGCGCTATCGGCGACGGCGCCACGGCAGCTGTCAACGTGTATAAATATCTTGAAGAAAAGAAAGGTTGATTAAATCATGCCCATCTTCGAATTCCGCTGTAAAAATTGCGGACACCAGTTCGAGACGATTACCGGCGTTAATGAGGACGGTTCCGGCCTGCAATGCCCCAAGTGCAGCCGGCCGGGGCCCGAGAAGCTGCTCTCAATTTTTTCCTCCTCCGGAGGCGGCTCCCCGGCATCGGGCGGTGGTGGCTGCGGACATTCATCCCACGGCGGCTTTTCCTGAGGGTGAGAATCTTCCGCGGTCCGCGGGATAAAGCCAATTTAGCACAGGGTGTCACCGGCCGTCGCTGTAGCTTTGCGTTTGCTAATCTTACCCGGTTTCCAGGAAAATACTCTTCAACCGTGCCGCATTGCTCTTGGAGAACTGCTCTTTCTCGGTCGGGCCCATATCCGAGATTCTGAGCATGATGAAACGCTTGGCCGCGTTCCTGACGCTGTGATGGAGGGTGCGGCCCATGGAGATATCCATAAGATCGCTCAGCATGAGCATGGGAAGAAGGGCATGAGCGACGCGGGGCAGCGTATACGGATTGAACACCAGGGCCTTGCGCACCCGATATCTCGCAGACCACCTGTGATTGTTGAAAATCTCGCTCAAAACCTCCTGGCCCGTTGGACGGAGGGATGCCATTTTGATGACAATCTCCTCGGTTATCCGGGGATTTGAAAGCAGGTTCCTGACGACCTGGGGATCCTGTTCCATGGAAAGTTTTTCGATGGTATGGGGGTTTGGCCTTCGCGCCAGTGACTTTCTGACCCCAAGGGGGATGTAATCCTGGTCCGGTGTTCGACTCTCCACATCCCCGGAATGGTAGATCCGCATCAGGGGGCGGGGGGACGCGAGCAGTTCCGTCACCTCGTCCATCCGAAGGCGGCGGCATCGCTGGAGGACAGAACTCATGAAAGCGTTCCCCGCGAATCGGGCCACCCCCCGCATGTCACCCACATGCTGAAGAAACTCCGCATAGCCCCGGGTCCTGCGCCCGGAACCGACGAGAATCTCGCGCAGAAAATAGGGAACGAGGTCCGGACCGAGGGCCACAAACTCCCTGCTCAGGAGGTAAAGCACCATGGTATGATTGTGGGATACCGAGGTCTCCCCGACCACTTGACGAGCCCTGACCGCCAATTTCCTGACGAGCAGAATATGCATCAATCTGAGAAAACGTTCCATAGCGTTATCCAAATACCCTCGCAGATGGTCTATCCGAAGCCTAACAGCAAGCCGTGGACATTGCAATAAAACCACCGGTCCTGTTATAAAACAGGTATGGAGGTATCGAAGTGTCGAGGCATCTGGAACCCAGGGTCCAATGTCCAACGTCCAACGTGGAAAAGCGTGACGCCGCTCATGTCATTGCGAGCAGATAACTGTGCGCGGCAATCCCGGGCGACCTGTCGCGGCAAAGTTCGAAGAACGAAGACGGAAGCTGAAAAGCCTTTAACACAGGGTTCACAGGGTTAAGTAGGGTACACAGAGGGCCATTAGTTCCCCCCCTCCCTCGAGGGGAGGGGCTGGGGGAGGGTGATTTGAACATACCGACCGAAAGGCTCATCAGGGAGCTTTCAAGACCGGAGGCATTCCCGGAAACAACCAGGGACATCCGCGTGGTTCAGACCCACATTTCGGTCATCTTCATCACGGAGAATCGGGTTTACAAGGTGAAAAAGCCGGTGGATTTCGGGTTTCTGGATTTCACCACTCCTGAAAAAAGGCTCCGGTTCTGCACGGAAGAGGTTGAATTGAACAGGCGGCTTAGCCCCGATCTCTACCTGGGGGTTCTTCCCGTTACCGAGGAAGGAGACCTCCTGCGGTTTGGGGGTTCCGGCCCTGCCCTGGATTACGCTGTACTCATGAATCGTCTCCAGGAGGATCGGCTCCTCCCGATTCTGTTGGAAAAGCATGAGGTTACCCCGGAAATGATCGAGCGGGTTGCGGCCAAGGTCGCCCGTTTTCACCTTCAGGCAGCCACTTCCCCCGAAATCACCCGCATTGGCGGATCCGATGCGATACATACCAATACGGAGGAGAATTTCGAGCAGATCCAACCCTACATCGGCCACACCCTCTCCCAGGCAACGTTCGATCTGCTTGCCGATTTCACCCGGACTTTCAGGGACGTCAATCGGGAGCTTTTCTTGCGGAGGGAGAGCGAGGGATGGATACGGGACGGGCACGGGGACCTTCACACCCAGCATATCTGCCTCACCGGGGATATCCAGATCTACGATTGCATCGAGTTCAACAGACGGTTTCGCTACTCGGATGTCCTGTGCGACGCGGCATTCCTTGCCATGGACCTGAGGATGAAAGGCCGGAAGGACCTGGCCGACCTTTACACCCGGAAATACCTGGAGTTCACCGGTCAGGGGGGGACGGAGGCGCTCTACAATTTTTATGCCTGTTACCGCGCGGTGGTGAGGGGCAAGGTGGAGGGCTTCCGGTCCAGGGATCCTGACGTAAACGAAAAAGAGGCCCAAAGAGCGGCCGAGGATGCGAGGGGATTCTTTCACCTGGCAGGGGAGTTGGCCAGGGCAATAACGCCCCCCGGCCTTATCATCACCTGCGGGCTCATGGGATCAGGCAAGTCATCCCTCGCCGCGGGGCTTGCGGAAAAATTCGATCTTGAGGTGATCTCCACGGACAGGGTCAGGAAGGAACTGGCCGGGATGGATCCCCTCGAGAGCAAGCACGTGCCCTATGGCGGTGACATCTACTCCAGTGAATTTACAGACAGGACGTACAGGGAGCTTTCAGCCCGGTCGGAGGCCCTCCTGAAATCGGGCGCTTCCGTCATCCTGGATGGAACTTTTTTGAACCCCGGATACCGAAGCCTGGCCACAGAAACCGCCCGAAAGACTGGTTCGCATTGTATTTTCATCTACCTGAACGCGGATGAACAGCTTCTTCGATCCCGCCTGCGGCAAAGGCTGCAGGAGACTTCCGTGTCGGACGGGAGGGAGGAGATTCTGGCAGACCAGATCAAGGCTGCGATTCCCCCCGATGAAATTTCGAAGGACCGGAAACTGGATATTGACGCCCGGCTTTCCGGTGAAAAGATTGTTACGACAGCTTACCGCCGCCTCCTTTCCACCAGCTGACCAGAAATTTCCCGGCGCCCCCGGCTTCCAGAGGAATATCCCCGTTTAGGACGGCATTGACCAGGGCGGTTTTTGCCATACCGACCTCGGGCCCGGGGCCTATGTTCAGGATATCCATTATCTGTAAGCCGCTCAACGGGGATTCGGGGGAGGGCATCGCCGCCTTCATGTTCCTGACCCTGTCCCTCAGTTTCCCGACGGCGTGAAGTTTATCCGCCCTGAGCCGCAGGGATCTGGAGTCGGCCTCAAGCAGGTCCAGGAGTTTTGGAAGGAGGCCGCCGCTGCGGACGATAAATTTCCGCACCGCCCGATCCGTCCAACGGTCGGTGTAGTGAACCATATGAAGCCCGACCAGTCCCGCAACCTCCCTGGTCAGGTTTTTCCCCATGCGGAGCCTTTCGACCAGCTGGACAGCCAGTTCTGATCCGGCTCTCTCGTGGCCTAAATACCTGTCCACGCTTCCGTCGGTGGTTCTGACAGCGGGTTTGCCGCAATCGTGCAGGAGGGCTGCCCACCTGAGGGCCAGGTCAGGGGATGTACGGTCCACGACCCGAAGAGTGTGGCGCCAGAGATCGGGAAAATGATGGGGAGTGCGCTGCATGAACCCCACCATGGCCTGGACCTCGGGCATGAGGACCCTGAAAACGCCCCATTTTTCGAGACGCACCAGGCCATTGGACGGCCTGGAGCCCAGGAGAAGTTTGTTCATCTCCGCGAGAACGCGTTCCACGGAAACATCCCTGAGAAGGTGAGCCGCACCTCGGGCAGCCCGTGTGATAGGCCGGGCGGTACGGTACCCGTGGGTTGCGCAGAGCCGGGCGGCACGGAGAATTCTTACAGGATCATCCCCCAGGGTCGCCCGCGGGGGACCCGGCGTCCTGAGAATTCCAGAGTTAAGGTCATCAATCCCCAGCCCTGTGGGGTCGATAACCTTGAAACCGTCCGCCGCCCCGGCGCCCTCCACATCCAGTTCGACGTAAAGGGCGTTCAGGGTAAAATCCCTGGAATGGGCATCCTGGATGATGGGGTCGGAGGAACGTATGGCGCTTCCGATGCGAAGTTCGGACTGGGCCAGTTCCACGACACCGTGCGGACCTGATACCAGGTAGGTGCCGAAGCGGGGAAATGAGACCGGGCTTTTCCACTTCCATGCCGCGGACAACCGCTCCGCCAGCCGCCGGGCCCCTGTGCCCATTCCACCCATGACCACCAGGTCCCATTCGCCTGCAACAGGCTTGCCCTCGATCAGATCCCGCACGACACCCCCGACGATGAAAACGCGAAGCCCCAGGCGCTGGGCGATTGGGGCCACATCGAAAATAAGACCCTGCATTAAGGCTTCGAATCTTCGAGATTGCTTCACATGTTAACCCGTTCGCAATGACATTCTTTATCCCGGCGCGTTGATATTTCCTACACCGGCCTGTTGGACAAAAGGGCACTAATCCGATTCAGGATGTCCTGCTGATCGAACGGTTTGGTCAGATGATCATCGGCGCCGGCATCGTTAATTTTCCGGGAAATCTCGTCTCCTCCCGATGCGGATACGATCAGGATCGGAACGTGAGATGTGTCGGGATCCCGCCTGAGTTTTCTGCACACGTCGTATCCATCCATTCCCGGCATCATGAGGTCGAGAAGGACAATATCCACTTTAGCCTTTTTTACCTGTTCCAGCGTGTTACCCGGCCGTTCCGACACCTTGACCCGATAGCCCTCCCTGGGCAGGATGGTCTCCATCATGCGGAGGAAAGCCGGGTCATCGTCCACAACGAGGATCAGTTCACCATTCCCTCCTGGAATATGGGGTGTTTCATCGGCACCGTTTTCATCCCGGCCGGCATCCCGAACGGGGTGTTGGGAACGCTCCGGCAAGCCCACAGGCAGAAGGACCAGAAACGTCGCACCCTCCCCTTCCTGGCTTTCCACGAAGATCTTCCCCTTGTGGGCCAGAACAATCTCCCTGACGATTGAAAGACCAAGACCGGATCCACCGAACATTCTGGTTGACGAGCTGTCCACCTGATAAAACCTGTCGAAAACCTGGTCGATATTACCTCCCGGGATTCCGATCCCATTGTCGCTTACCCGGATCTCGATAAAATCGCTCTTTGAAACGGCGCTTATCGCCAACCATCCCCCCGCAGGGGTAAATTTGAGGGAATTATCCACGAGATTCTGGAAAACCTGCAGAACCTTTTGATAATCCCAGTGGGTCTGGGGAAGGTCTTTCGCAACATCCAGACTGGCGGTTATTCCCTTCTCCTCGAACTTGGGCACGAACCCCTCGATCACCTTTCCAAGGAGCGCCTCGATATCGCAAGGCTGCCTGTTGAGACGGAACTCCCCTGCCTCGATCCTCGTGAGATCCAGCAGCTCTTCGATGAGGCCAAGCTGGTTTTTCGCCTGTTCCTTGATGACGACGAGGATCTCCTTCAGCACAGATGAGGGCTCTCC
>BDTG01000010.1 GCA_002897695.1 bacterium BMS3Abin14 | reverse complement strand
CAGATACCAACAAAGACAAAGGTAGCCGGAAAGGAATCTTCCCTCCATCGGCATTTACCTACGATCCTGCTGAGGACACGATGGTCTGCCCTGCCGGACAGGTCCTGACTCTGCGTCATCGGTGGGAGTATCGCCAGTTGTGCGAGTACGCAGCCAGGAAAGAGGTTTGTCGAGCGTGCGATCTTCGTTCTCAATGCACCCGATCCAAGACCGGTGGCCGTACCGTACGGCGCTATTTTGAGCAGGACAGGTTGGACAGGCTGTATGCTACAACTCGGACGCGCATTGCTTACCGGGATATCGGTATCCGTCAGCACTTTATGGAACGGTCCTTTGCCGAGGCGTGTAGGTATGGCTTTAAAAAAGCCCGTTGGCGTGGCCAGGAGCGGATCCGGATTCAGGACTATCTCATCGCGGCAGTTCAGAACATCCGGCTGCTGGTGACTCACGGCAAGCTAAAGCCGGCCGCGGCCGGGAAGCTGGGGCCGATTCTGGAGGAAAGGGTAAGAGCCCTTTCCTTTTTAGCTCGTTTTATCGGGATAAAACCGGTTTACCCGATCACTGTCCAGGAATAAATATCCGGGTGTTACGAAAGCTGGATTCGCTCATGTTTGGGCAACAGGCCGCAAGGACTTAATCCTGCAAACATCCCTCCGCCTTCCTGCCCGGCGCCGCCTTTTTCACGTTCCTATTCGACCCGGCAACAGGTACCGGCCTTCTTTATTGACTCAACCGGAAACCGGCCTGCTGATCCTCAGCGTCCTTAAACCGGATGATTCGGGGATCATTCACAGCCTCAGGATGAAGCACATTTTTTACGTGCTCCAGGCTGATAATCACACCGGTGAGGCTCAGAAAATCGAGTTTTCCTCAACCCCTCACATGACTTCTCCAGAGGGGATACGATCTTCTTTGCGCTACTGTGGCTCTGTGGTGAAATAACCCGCCCCGCGCTCTTAAAGCCCCTTGATGGCCCATATCCCTTTCTGGGCGAGGTTCGCCCATTCCCCGTAGGGTTCAAGGCCGATAACCCTTCCGTACTCCTCCGTGGCCTCCTTGTATCGGCCCCTCCAACGCAGGACCTCACCCATATGGTAGTGAATTTCGGGGATGCCGGGCTGGTATTTTATGGCTTTGACCATTGACTGATAGGCCTCCTCGAACATCCCCTGTTTGAAGTATACCCAGCCCAGCGTATCGTAGAAAAAGCCATTCTCCGGCTCCTTCTCAATGGCGGCGTTGACAAGAGCAAGGGCATCATCCATGTTGATTCCGCGTTTTGCGTACGCCCAGGCGAGGTTGTTAAAGGTCTTCGCATTGTCCGGATTCAAATTGAGAGAGGAATTGTATTGCTTGACAGCCTCACGGTAACGGCCCTGGGACATCAGCGCTTCGCCCAGATTATGATGGAGCCGGTCCAGGGATGGATTGATCCTCAGGCCTTTCCGATAGGTGTCTATGGCCTCATTGACCCGGCCCGTGCGGTACTCCAGGACACCGAGATTGCTATAGGCGAGGACGTACTCCTTATCCAGGGCGATAGCCCTCGTAAGCTCTTTTTCAGCCTCCTCATACCTGTCTAAAAGCATGAGGGCTACGCCGAGATTACCGTGGATCTCCGGGATGTCGGGCTCCAGTTCGATGGCCCTTCTGAACTCCAGGACAGCCAGGTCAATCTGCCCCAGATGATAGTTACACACCCCCGAATTGTTTTTAACAAAAGCAAATTTCGGCGCATATTCCGACGCCTTCTGGAACTTTTCGAGTGCCTGAACAACCTTTCCCTGGGAATACAGGGCTATCCCGACCCCGTTTATCTTCTGGGCGAGGGCGAACTTTGAACCCGAACCGGAGCAGGAGACAACCACCGGTATCAGCACAACGAGAAGGAGACAGAGCGCCTGCCGATGCTTCATCGGACAACTCTCTGCTGGGACAGGACATTCCCTGCAGGGTCCGTCGCCCTGATGCTGATGGCTTTAAGCCCCTTCCTCATGGTGAGGAAAGATCTGAAAACCCCGTCGGGCGGCAAAGTGACGGTTTTTCCGTTAAGGACCAGTTTGCTTCCCGGCTCAACCGCCCCCGACACGTAAATTCTATCTTCCGATGGATCACTGAAGACTATGGGATCGCCCATGGAAAAGTAGGGGGGGGTTTGATCCTGAACGATTCGGAACACAAGGAATGATGAAAAGAGGCTCTCTCTTCCTCTCCTGTCGATACTGCTCACCCTCCAGTAATAAAGGCCTGGTTTCAGATTTTTTACAAAGGCGCTTGTTCCTTTTACCCCGGTCCTGTCACTGACAATATTGGAAAAATATCGATCAGTGCCGACAACCAGCCGATAGGACCTGGCGCCCGGGATATCATTCCAGGAAAATCTCACCGAGATGGAAGGGGCTTTTGAGACCTTCCAGTCGAGGTTGCCCGGCGCCCGGGGTACCGGCACACCAAGGAGTTTTCCCCTGGATATGACCTTGCCTCCCTCTGCAAGGCGAATTACCTCGTTCCGGCCCAGGCGCACATCCCGGTTCCCCGCCCTGACGCTGACATCACCCGAAATAAGCTTATATTCCGTCTCGTTGTCCCCGTTGACCCGAACGCTCATTCGGGCCTTCCGCACCTGGGCGACCGACCCGGGGGTTTCAATGGTGAATCTGGACCCCCTTGCGGTTGGCCGGAGAATGCTCGCCTCCACATCGCTTACGAGCAATTTTATTGCGGAACTCTTCGTTCTGGTTCTTATATCCTCGCTGAGTTCGTCGATATGGACCAGGGAGTTGGATTTAATGGTGAGTTGACTGCCGTCGTCGAACTGGACAACGCACATTGAACCTGTGCGGGTCCGGACCTTGTCCCCTCTCTTGAGCTTCATCCCTCGCTTGGCCGGGGTCCATTGGAGAGAGCCTGCCAGGTTCACCTCCACAGTGCCCCGCAAGTGGCTCATGGATGCAAACCGCTCCCTCTTGTAAAAATCATCGGAACGAAGCCGCTGAATCGCTTTGTCCAGGGTGGCCAATGTCTGCTCGGCGAAAACCTGAGACTCGGTATTTTTACCCTTGTCGTATGCCTTTCTCGCCTGGAAAAGGGTCTCCTGCGCCGTCTGGAATTCATCGAAGGCCAGATCCTTGATGCCCAGAACGATGGCCTGATCGAACTGTTTGCCGGCTTTGGATATCAATTGTCCGGCATGTGCCCTGGGGCTCAGGAACTGGAGGTAGATGAAGGCCGCCAGGGCTCCTACCGCCAGAAGGACAAGCAGGAAACTCACCCAGAACTGGAGAGTGCTGAAAGGGATGATGATGGTGCGCCACTTCAGGCGCCCCTGTTTTTTCCGGGCCGATCTTGCGGACATCAGGTGTTGATAATCCTTGGATAGACCCTGATCATCGCGGCTACTACCGCCGGGTCATAGCGGGTGCCTTGCCATTCAACCAGTTTGTCGGCAACAAACTGTGTGTCCATGGCCTTCTGATACAGACGATCGCTGGTCATGGCATCGAAAGTATCGGCCACGGCGATAATCCTGGCGAGGAGAGGTATCTGCGTCCCGCTCAGCTTCTCCGGATAACCGGTGCCGTCCAGGCGCTCGTGATGATACTTGATGCCGGGTATAATATCCTTCAGCTGTCGGATATGCCCCATGATCATGGCTCCCCAGCGGGGATGCTGCTGGATTATTCCGTACTCCTCCTCTGTCAGTTTGGTGGGTTTTTTCAGGATCACATCCTCAATGCCGATCTTTCCGACGTCGTGCAGCAGTGCGGCGATGTTGACCTTCTGCTGCTCGGATGGGGACAGCCCCATCTCCTTGGCGAGTTCAAGGCTGATCTGAGCGACCCGCTGGGAATGTCCCCTTGTGTATGGATCCTTGGCGTCGATGGCAGCCGCGAGCGCCTTGGTGGTGCTGATGAAAAGCTCTCTGAGATTCTTGTCATGGAGCTCCACCTGGGATGCCATGTAGTTAAAGGACTGGGCCAACTGACCCAGTTCGTTCTTCGACGAAACCTTTACACGCTCATGAAAGTTTCCCCTGGCCAGGGACATGGCCCCCGCGGCGAGGACTCCGATGGGCCTGGCCAGACGGATAGCGAGCAGGGTACTGGCTATCATCGCTGCAAAGATGGCGACGATTGCCCAGATCAGGGTCTGAATTGTCATTTGCCGCAGGGTGATGTAGGCATCCCGGCGAGGTTCCTGGACGACCACCCCCCAACCCAGCCCCTTTACGTTGGCGTAGGACCCAACCATGTCTTCGCCCATTTTGTTCCTGAACGGGATAGTTCCCGCACTGACACCTGCAAGCAGGAATTTTCCCACAATTTCAACAGAACTCATGTCCTCAGCTTTGGCCACCCTGTCGAGGGACCGATGGGCAATGAGGATGCCCCTCCGGTCCACCACGTAGGCGTTGCCCTGACGGCGGATATTGATCCTCTCAACGATCTCCTGCACCCTCTGCAGGGTAACCTCGCCGAGAAGCATGGATCGGATCGAGCCATCCCGTCCGTATATGGGGTACCCCACGACGATGATCGGGACATGCTGTTTAGGCAGCATCACCGGATCACTGATAAAGGTCTTTCCGGCGGTGGATTCCTCCACCGCTTTCTTTATTAACTTCTGGTCAATGGGGGGCACCTTGGAACGCCCGACCCGAAAAACCCGGGCCAGTTCCTTGCCGCCGGACGAATACTGGGTAAGGCGGATGATCTCCGGGAACTGATCGAGATAGAAGATCATGGCGCGTTCCCTGTCGTTCCGGTTGAGGGGGCTGTCTCCACCCTGGCCCTTGGCTACCAGTTCCATGTCCCCCAGGATGGTGGACATGGCCGTCGAGATCTCCCCCGCCGTTGAGTGGGCCACCTGAGAGTGAAGGGCCAGGAGCTCATCCTCAAGGAACGTCCTGTTGATTTTCATCAGTTTATAGGATGATGCCAGGAGGGGAATAACCGAAACGGCCAGCGTCACCAGAAGAAACTGGTACAGGATTCGGCTGCGTCTCGGCGGAGCTTCCCCTTCCGGTTTTTCCTGGGCCGAGGGACGGCCAAACAGGTTTGCAATGAATCTGGGGATCTTCAACCGGAAGTACCTCCCGAATCTCTTCCACCCACAACGATGTCCGGAATTCTAAGGGTGGGCTGCGCATCGCCCACCGGCACCCCCTGCCCTTCCTTTCCGCAGGTCCCAAGCCCGAATCCCAGATCGCTCCCAACCATGTCCACACTCTTTAGCACCTCAGGCCCGTTTCCCGCAAGAGTGGCGCCGCGCACGGGTTCAGCTACCATGCCACCCTCGATGAGATATCCCTCACTCACCTCGAAGACAAAATCACCCGTCACGGTGTTTACCTGGCCCCCGCCCATTTTTTTTACGAACAGCCCTCTATCGACCGACCGGACAATCGCATCGGGCTCGTCCTTCCCCGGAAGGATAATCGTATTTGACATCCTCGGGATGGGCCAATGACGGTAGGACTCACGCCGTCCATTGCCGGTGGGAGGAACCCCTGCGCGCCGGGCGGTGGACAGGTCATTCATATAGGTTTTCAGTACTCCGTTCTCTACCAGCACTTTCCGTTCCCCAGGCAACCCCTCATCGTCAATGTTGTAGGAACCACGCCGCCCCGGGATGGTAGGATCGTCCACCACCGTGATGAGGGGGCCGGCAACCTGCTCACCGAGCATGTCGGAATATACGGACAGCCCCTGGTCGCTCAGATCCGCCTCCAGCCCGTGCCCAACAGCTTCGTGAACCATTGTCCCGCCCGCCTCGGAGGAAAGGACGACCGTCATTCTGCCCGACGGGGCCTCGGGCGCATCGAGGCTGGAGATCGCCCTGCCGGCAGCCACAAGCGAGATCTCCTCAGGATCCAGTCCCCGGAACACCTCGAACCCGCCAATTCCTCCCCGCGGCTCGTACCCCACCTGGAGATGCTCACCGTCCGAAGCCACAACCTGAACCATGAATATCCCATGGGCGCGGGTATCCTCAGCGAGGATGCCAAGGGAGTTGGCAACAACAATACGGCTGACGGTCTCGCGATAGATCGACCTGGCCTGAACAATGCGCCTGTCGAACTTCCGGGCCGTGTGGAGGGCCGTGAGAACCATTCTCCCTTTCGTTTTCAGGAGGAGGAGAGAGGGGTCTTCCAGCATGGCAAGGCGGCCGGAGGGCTGCTTCACCAGATCGGGGACCGAAACCGCATCCCCCGGATCAGGCCCGGCGGCCAGATACCGGGCCAGTTCCAGGAGAGTTTCAGGCGATAGATCCACGGTAGCGGCAAATCTGGTCACTCCATTACGAACCACCCGAAGCCCGGCTCCCCTCTCCCGTCCCGAGGAAACCCGTTCCATCCCCTCGCCCTCTGCCTCCAACACCCTTGAGACCGTGTCCTCAAAGAAGATATCCGCAAGTTCCCCACCCGATGAAAGGAGAACCTTCAATATTTTCTCGAGCAGAGCCGGATCCGGAGTCATCAGTTCCTTCCTCTACGTCCCTCCCGTCCCCTGTTTCTGACACCGGGGACCCGGGACGTCGCTAGTTTGACGTTTGTAGTTTGACGTTTGTAGTTTGAACCTCAAACCATCAAACTCCCAAACTTTTCAGTTCTTGATCTGATACTTCCTGACAGCCCTGTTGTGCTCCACCAGGGTTCTGCTGAAAACGTGGGTCCCGTCGCCCCTGGCGACGAAATACAGATATGGCACATCCGCCGGATAGAGGGCAGCTTTCAGGGCCGCCTCGCCTGGATTGGCGATGGGCCCGGGAGGCAGCCCTTTTCGGGTATAGGTGTTGTAGGGAGTATCCTTCCTCAACTCTTTCCTTGTCAGGTTCCCATCAAATCTCGCGCCAAGCCCGTAGATCACCGTAGGATCGGTCTGGAGACGATATCCTTTTTTAAGGCGGTTATGAAAAACAGCCGAGACCAGGGGCCTTTCACTAGCCACACCGGTCTCCCTTTCCACAATGGATGCCAGGGTAACGGTCTCCAATTCTGTCATACCCATTTCGGCCGCCCGTTTTTTCATCCCATCGTCGAACACCTTCCGGTATCGTGATACCATCCTGGCAAGAAGGTCCTCCTCAGGCATCCCTTTCGGCCAGAAATAGGTGTCGGGGAACAGGAACCCTTCCAGCCTGTCGGCAGGAACGCCCAACGATCTCGAAAATACCGGATCTTCCGCGAGGGAGAGGAAACGCTGTTCATCCCCAAGGCCCTTTGAATCCAACAGCCTGGCTATCTGCCGAACCGTGAATCCCTCGGGAATGGTGACAGAATAGGCGATAGCTTTTCCCTGGGAAAGGACATTCAGCACCTCTGCCGGGGTCATGTCCGTCCGAAACTTGAGTTCGCCGGCCTGCACCTTGCCGGTTAGGCCCTTGATCTTTCCCAGCAGCACAAACGACCTGATGGAACGGATAACCCCCTCATCATGCAGTTTTTCAGCGGCCAGCATCAAGGTCGTTCCGCTCGGAATCTCGATTGACACATCCCTGCCCGGGTCCTCAGCCGGGGTATTCCAGGCCAGAAACAGACGAACGGACATCAGGACCACAACCAGAACCCCGATGACCAACAGAACAGGGATAAAAACCCTCTTTTGCCGTCTTCGGCCAATCCTCAATTTTCTCTCCACGAACCACTGTCAAGATAAGTCTGCAGGATCAGGGCCGCGGCAACCCTGTCCACTATTTTTTTTCTCTTCCGCCTGGACACATCCCCGTCTATAAGCACCTTCTGTGCCTCTGCGGTACTTAACCTCTCGTCCCACGTTACTACCGGAACATCCAGCAGGTTCCGGAGTTTACCGACGATCTTCTCAACCTTGTCGGCGGCGGGGCCCTGAGTTCCATCCATAGTTATTGGATTCCCGACGACCACGCATGCAACATCATGTTCACCCACCAGCTTGAGTATCCTGCCCAGGTCCTTATTTATGGAAGGGGACCGGACAATGACGGAGTGGGGCGAAGCAATAGTACGGCTCTCATCGCTCAGGGCAACCCCGACACGCCTCTCACCCCAGTCAATTCCCAGAATCCTGACCATGTATAAACCCCTGTTCTATACCAGCAGTTTCTATACCAGCAGTCTGGCGGCCTCTTTGGCAAAATAGGTCAGGATCATGCTTGCACCTGCCCTCTTTATGGATATGAGAGACTCCATCATTACTTTCTCCCCGTCGATCCATCCGAGCCTGGCTCCAGCCTTGACCATGGAATATTCCCCGCTTACGTTGTAGGCGGCCAGCGGCATGTCGAACCTCTCCCGGACGTTGGAAATTATGTCAAGATAGGGCAGGGCCGGCTTAACCATGATTATATCGGCGCCCTCCTCGATATCGAGCCCCGCCTCCCGCAGCGCCTCCTGGGCATTGGGAGGATCCATCTGGTAGGCCCTTCTGTCGCCGAACTGCGGCGCTGATTCCGCTGCTTCCCTGAAGGGCCCGTAGAAGCTGGACGCGTATTTTACCGCGTAGGACATGATGATGGTATCGGAAAACCCCTCATCATCCAGGGCATCCCTGATGGCCGCGACTCTCCCGTCCATCATATCCGATGGCCCCACAACATCGGCGCCGGCCCTGGCATGGGAAACAGCGGTCATGGCCAGCAATTCCAGGGTCGGGTCGTTGAGAATCTGACCATTCTCGACAATTCCACAGTGGCCGTGGCTGGTATATTCGCAAAGGCATACATCGGTAATGATGACGAGATCCGGGACCGCGTTTTTGATTGCGGTCACCGCCTCCTGGACCACACCGTGGGAATCGTAGGCCTCGCTCGCCTGATCATCCTTCGTATCGGGGATTCCGAAAAGGATCACCGATGGGATTCCCAGGGAGAAAATCTCACGGCATTCCTTTACAACCTCGTCCACCGAAAACTGGCAGACGCCCGGCATTGTGGTGATCTCCTTGCGAACACCCTTGCCCCGCACCACAAACAACGGGTTGATCAGGTTGTCGACAGAGAGACGTGTTTCCCTCATCATTCGCCGCAGGGTCTCCGTCCGCCTCATTCTTCGGGGTCTGTATATGGGATACTGCATGTCTCAACTTCCCCCTTTCGTCCCCTCGCTATAAACACAGGGGAGCATCTCAAGCATTCCTTCCACCGTGTAATCGTCCGGATAATGGACATTCACAAATCCGGCCGCCCTGGCCGCGGCGGCGGTCGTTGGACCGATGCAGAGGCACAAAATGGCCCGGATGGATTTTATCCCGTGCAGGAGACTCACGATCCCATGGACCGACGATGGGCTGGTGAAGGTCATCACTCCAACGGCATGCCGATCAACCAGTGCACGCAATCGCGGGCCACCGTCCCGGTTACTCACTGTACGGTACAGGACGACCTCATCAATTACGGCCCCCGCCTCGACAAGCATGGCGCCCAGCTCTGATCTGACTACCTCCGGTCTGAGGATCAGGTAGGACTTCCCCGTCAGGTCGGGTCCCAACAGGTCGGCAATCTCCGAACCAGAGAAGCGTTCGGGAATTTTTTCCGTTCGACCACCGACTTCTTCCCACGCTGCGGCAGTTTTGGGACCCACGCAAACGGCGCCGGGGATGTCGTAAGGTGAGATTCCGGCGTCCGTGAGGTGATCGTAAAAAATCTCCACCCCATTGGTGGAGGTAAAGATGACGGCGTCATAGGTCAGGATGCGGCTTATGGCCTCACGAAGCCCTGTCGGTACGGGAACGGGCAGAATGGTGATGGCTGGTATGTGGTAGACTATCGCACCCATGTCCTCCATTTTTTCAACCATCTCTTCTGCCTGATCTTTCGACCTGGTGACCAGAACGCCGACCCCCTTCAGCATCCCCTTGCTAATAGCACTCATTTCAGGGGCCTCAGGATAGTTCTCTGGCGTAAACTTCCTCAAGGATCTCCCTGCCGCCATGGTCGAGAATCTCCTCGGCAAGTCGAGTGCCCAGGGAGAGCGCCTCGGACAAATGACCCGTCGCATCCCTGACAACGGTCTTCTTCCCATCCACCCGGGCGACCAGGCCCTTCAGCGTGATCCGGTCGTCGTCAAGGGTAGCGTAGGCCGCGATGGGTACCTGGCATCCTCCCTCCAGACGCTTGAGGAAAGCCCTCTCGGCAGAAACGCGGGCGGAGGTCTCGGGGTCGTTCAGGAAGATGATGCGACCGAGAGTCCCGGCATCGTCCAGCCTGGCCTCGATCCCCAAGGCGCCCTGGCCGATGGCCGGAAGAATAATGTCCGGTTCAAGTATCTGTGTAACCTCATCCTCCCAACCCAGCCTTTTGACTCCGGCGTAGGCCAGTATGATGGCATCGTACTGCCCTTCCTTGAGTTTCCTGAGCCGGGTATTGATGTTTCCTCTGAGGGGTTCAATTTTGAGATCATTCCGCAATTGGAGAAACTGGGCTTGCCTGCGCAGGCTGGAGGTCCCGATCGTCGCCCCACGGGGAAGGTCTTCAAGGCTGACATTGTTCCGGGACAGGAGAGCGTCCCGCGGGTCCTCTCTCCTGGAGGTTGCCACGATCCCAAGGCCGTCGGGAAACTCGGTAGGCACGTCCTTCATGCTGTGAACCGCCAGATCGATGAGACCGTCCAGAAGGGCAGTTTCAATCTCTTTCACGAAAAGTCCCTTGCCGCCGACCAGGGCCAGGGGCACATCCAGAATTTTGTCGCCCGTGGTCTTGATCCTGACAATTTCCACATCCAGGTCCGGATGGGTCCTGACAAGGTTTTCCTTGATCCAGTTAGCCTGCCACAGGGCCAACTGGCTGCCTCTTGTGCCGATCCTGAGTTTATTATCCACTAATTCCCTCCGAAAAATTCCCAGTAATTAAAAGTCCAGAGTCCAGAGTCCAGAGTCCAGTGTAAAATTGGAACTTCGATACTTCGATATTTCCTTCAAATTCCACCCCCTGTCTCCGACACCGGGAGGCTCGTTTGTCACTGCGAGGCCGCTGTCTGTGCCAAAACAGTCTCGGCACGCGGGATTGCTTCCGCTATGTCTTTCAGACTTCGGCGTGACAGTCACCCAGTCATCGGTCCGCAATGAAAGGAATAGACTCTCCGCGTCTGCTTTCCTCCTCTGGACTCTGGACCCTGGACTGTATTTGCCACACTCCCCAATCACTCCTTCAGGCCAAACATCTCCCTGGCAGCTTCCAGAAACTTTCCTCCGTCGGGGGAATGGGATGCATGCTTGATACTGACGATGGGCCGGTGCAGGATCTTGTTGAGGATGGCCTCAGTCATCGCCTCAATCCTTTTTCTGTCCGCAGCGGAAAGATCCTCCATCTTTTTCATCGTTTTTTCGAGCTCTGACCTCCGTACATCCTCAGCCCACGCTCTCAGGGTGACTATGGTAGGGAAAACATCACGCGACAGCATCCAGTCATGGAACTGTTTCACCTCCTGGATAACAATCTCCTCCGCACGTGCCGCCTCCTTCCCCCTCGTTTTAATATTCGCCTTAACGACCTCTTCCAGGTCATCTATATCGTAGGCATACACGTTTTCAACCTGGTTTACCGCTGGATCGATGTCTCTCGGCACCGCGATATCAATAAAAAACATTGGGCGGTGTTTTCTTCTTCTGATAACCCCCTGGACCATTTTTTTGTCGATAAGGGTGGTTGGAGCGCCGGTGGAGCTGATGACGATGTCCGCCATGTCAAGGTGGTTTTCCATCTCCTCCAGGGAAACCGCAGATCCTCTGAACTCCTCGGCAAGGGCCTCCGCTTTCTTAAGTGTCCTGTTGACAACCAGGATGTGTTCTACACCGTTGGCCATAAGGTGCCTGGCCGCCAACTCGGCCATCTCTCCCGCCCCTATGAGCATGATCGTTTTCCCTGCAAGATCACCGAATATTTTCCTGGCCAGCTCCACCGCCGCGAAGGAAATGGACACAGCGCTCGTGGCGATCCGCGTTTCCGTCCTGACCCTCTTTGCCACAGAGAAAGCCTTGTGCAAAAGCCGATTGAGGATGTTCCCTGTCACATGTACATGGGTTGCACAGTTATAGGCATCCTTGACCTGCCCAAGGATCTGCGGCTCGCCAACCATCATGGAATCCAGGCTGGAAGAAACCCTGAAAATGTGTTTTACCGCCTCTTCCCCGGACTTCATGTAAAGGTGTGGATCGAGCTGGTCCCGTGGGACGTCATGAAATTTGGAGAGAAAATCGGCGATCTCTTCACGGGCTCCGTCAATGCAGCTTTTCATGACACAGCTGTATATCTCAACACGGTTGCAGGTCGAGACGATGAGCACCTCTGAGACATGGGGACAGTTGGTAAGGGCCTTTAATCCCTCCGTCAGGCTATCGCCCGAGAAGGAGACTTTTTCCCTTACTTCAACTGGGGCCGTCTTGTGACTCAGGCCTACGATCAGGATGTCCATGGCAGCAGATCAGTTGTAGGAGTGAAGCCCGCTCAAGAGCAGGTTGACTCCAAGGAAGGTGAAAAGCACAGCCAGAAACCCGATAATGACGAGTATTGCCGCCTTACGCCCCCGCCACCCTATGGTCAGGCGGGTGTGAAGAAGGGCGGCGAAGATAAACCATGTAACAAGGGACCACGTCTCCTTCGGGTCCCAGCTCCAATAGGCACCCCAGGCGTATTGAGCCCAGATGGAACCGGTTATTATTCCCATGGTAAGGAGCGGAAACCCGATGGTCAACGCCCTGTAGTTGATGGCATCCAGTACTTCCAGGCTGGGAAGGCGGTAATAAAAAGCGCCGGGTCGTTTTCTTTTAAGCTGCCTCTCCTGGATAAGGTACATGATGCCCGAGCCAAACGCCATTGCGAAGAGGGCATCTCCCATAAAAGAAAAGCTGACATGGATGGGGAGCCAGTAACTCTTGAGGGCGGGAGAAAGTTCGGTAATACCCTTGTCGGGGAGAAAGGCGGCCGCGGCCATGAGCATGAAAGAGATGGGGATGACAAACGCCCCCGCTACCGGAACATTGTATCGGGTGGTAATGAGCAGATACACTATGATTATGCACCATGAAAAGAACATGAGCGATTCGTACATGTTGGTTCCCAGGGGCACTCCTCCCCTGGCGAAACGGTCAATAAAAATCCCTGTCTGCGCGGCAAGCGTCAGGTAGAGGGAGTACCTCGCAACTCTGGGAACAACCGGATTCTGATAAACGAGGAAGAGGAGGTAATGCAGAAATGCGATAAACAGGAAAAATAGAGCTACACCGAAAAGAACCGCGTCCATCATGATAACCTCAAGGGGTTTCCGCGATCAATCCGCTTCGGAAGGACAAATACCTTCAGCGGCGGGCGCTCCTAGGCGCCGGCTGTGGCTTCAGGCCCCGAATGGCTTATGACATTAACAGGACAGCGCGGCACGCAAAGGCCACAGGCTGTGCAAAGGTCGGGATCCACAACATGCAGATGTTTGGCCTGGCCGCTGATCGCATCGAAGGGGCAGACTTTAGCGCATATGGTGCAGCCGTTACAACCCTCCGAGATCACGACGGTCGTGCGGGGCAGCAGGCCATCCGTAATTGCTCCCGTGGGACAACGGGCTGCACAGATCCCGCAGTCCACGCAGGTGCCCGGATATATGAAGGCAAGGTTCATATCGACGCGCACGGCTTCCACGGCACATACCTTCTCGCAGATTCCACAACCGGTGCACCCAACGCTGCAGACCTTCTTCACCCTTGGCCCGGGGTCTTCGGAATAGCACCGGACGATGACCTGATGCTTCTGGGACTCAAGGATGAGCACATCACGAGGGCAGGCGACAACACACTTGTTGCAGGCGGTACAAAGCTCAGAATCTATGATCGGCAGATCATCATCGCTCATGGTGATGGCGTCGAACGGACAGACCTTCTCGCAGGTCGCAAAACCGACACACGAATACCGGCAAAGCTTCCCGCCGCCGCCCACCAGGACCGCGGAACGGCAGTCCTGTATTCCATCGTACAGTGCCTCAACTACCGCCTTGCCGGATCCGCCCCCGCACTTGAGAACGGCCACTTTGCGGTCAATCCCTCCGACTTCGACGCCCAGGATTTCCGCAAGCTTTACCGCCACGGCCTCACCGCCGGGACCGCATCCCGTCACCTCGGCATCACCGGTCAGGACACCTGCGGCAAATCCGGAACATCCGGGATATCCGCACGCCCCGCAGTTGAGCCCGGGGAGGGATTCCTCCACCTCGACGAGCCTGGGGTCCACCTCGACGTAGAATTTCCTGGAGGCAACCCCAAGACCGAAAGCCGCAATAAAACCTAATCCTGTAAGACTGATAACGGCCGCCAGCATATCGAAGTTACTTTACCATCCCGGAGAAACCCATGAAGGCAAGTGACAGGATACCGGCGGTGATGAAGGCTGACGCCGTCCCCTTGAACGGTCCGGGGATGTCGGCCAGTTCCATCCGTTCCCTGATGCCGGCCATGAGAACGAGGGCCAAGGTAAATCCGAGTGAGGAACCGAATGCGAAGGTAATGGTCGAGAAGAAACCGAGGTTCTTCTGGACAGTAAGCAGCGCCACGCCAAGAACGGCGCAGTTGGTAGTGATCAGGGGCAGGAATATCCCAAGGGATTCGTAGAGCGCCGGGCTCACTTTACGGATGAACATTTCCACAAACTGCACCAGGGCGGCGATGACAAGGATAAACATTATGGTCTGAAGATATACAAGCTGGAAGGGGACAAGCAGGTACTCCTGGATGTTCCATGTCACGGACGATGCCACGGTCATGACAAAGACCACCGCCATACCCATACCGGTGGCGGTTTCGATCCTTTTGGAAACGCCCATGAACGGGCAAAGGCCCAGGAACCGAGCCAGGACGAAGTTGTTGACGAAGACCGTCCCGATGATAATCAGAAAAAGTGTTTTCACTGGATCAACCTCATCTCAGGGTCCCTTTCCGAATCGGACAGGGAGTACCTTTAATCTTGACAAACACCGCACTCTCCCATATTCAAGGCACTTTGACAACCCGGTATCGGCGGCTATGGGCGATGCCAACGCGGACCTTGAATATCACAACTCATTGCAAGTGCCGGGGGAACCTCGTGATATGGCCATGATGTTTCAGAATCTCACCGACAAATTCGAAAACATCTTCAAAAATCTAAAAAACAAAGGGCGGCTTACCGAAAAAGATCTCGACACCACCCTCAGGGAGGTAAAATTAGCCCTCCTGGAGGCTGATGTCAACTTCAAAGTCGTCAAGGTTTTCGTGTCCCAGGTCCGCCAACGTTCCATGGGGGCCGACGTTCTGGAGAGCCTCACCCCCGCACAGCAGGTCATCAAGATCGTCAACTCCGAGATGACCGCCATCCTGGGAGGGGGAAGGGCTACCCTGGAGAAGGCCGCCGTCCCGCCTTTGCGCATAATGCTCGTGGGCCTCCAGGGAGCAGGAAAGACCACCACTGCCGCCAAACTCGGCCTTTTTCTGAAGAACGAGGGGCACAGGCCATACCTTATCCCAGCCGATTTAAGCCGTCCCGCGGCTGTCAAGCAGCTTCTGGATACGGCCGAGCGGGCAGGTATTCCCGCTTTTTCTCCCGGGCCCGGTGAATCATCACCGGTTGCGATCTACAGAAAGGCCGCCGTTCTGGCCGGCAGAGCAGGAGCGGACACTCTGATCATCGACACAGCGGGCAGACTCCATATGGACGAGGGTTTGATGGCGGAGGCCGCGGCGCTCGCCGGCGTTATCCACCCGCACGAGACGCTTCTGGTTGCCGACTCCATGACCGGCCAGGACGCCGTCCACGTCGCTGAAGCGTTCAACACCCGCCTCGGACTGACCGGCATAATTTTAACAAAGCTGGACGGTGACGCCAGGGGCGGAGCGGCCCTTTCCATGCGTCAGGTCACAGGTGTTCCGATCAAGTTCGCCGGCATGGGAGAGGCCATAGAGGCCCTGGAACCCTTCAATCCGGACCGGATGTCCTCCCGCATTCTCGGTATGGGGGATATGCTCACCCTTATCGATCGCGCCGGAAAGGCAATGGAGGAAAAAGAAGCACAAAAAAATGCCGAGAAACAGATCAGGGGTGAATTTGATCTGGAGGATTTCAGGGACCAACTCCGCCATATCCGCAGCATGGGTTCGATCCAGGACCTCCTTTCAATGCTGCCCATGCCGGGAAAAATGAAAAAATCATTTACGGGTGAAATGGATGAAAAGGAACTGGTCAGGATCAGCGCCATCATAGATAGCATGACCTTGCGGGAAAGACGAAATCCCAGGATAATCAAAGCCAGCCGAAAAAAAAGGATATCAGCTGGATCAGGAACAACGATTGTGGAAGTGAACCGTCTGCTGAAACGTTTTGGTGAGGCGAAAAAAATGATGAAGATGATGGGGAAAGGACGGAGAATAAAGGGAAAAATGTCTTTTCCGCCTTGACGTAATGACGGAGAAAGTTTATAAAGAGGGGCTAAGGGCAGAGACCCTACTCTGTCACCCTAACATATCTAGCCGAATTGGTTTACCGGGAGGTAGGAATTGAGCGTCAGCATCAGGTTAAGAAGGATGGGCAAGAAAAAACAACCCTTTTACAGGGTTGTAGTCACGGATTCACGTTCCCCGAGGGATGGCCGTTTTATCGAGATCATCGGCACCTATGATCCCAAGAAGGATCCTGCTGAGATCAGTCTCAAGGAGGATAAGGCTCTCCACTGGCTGAGGAACGGAGCGAAGCCTTCGGATACCGTTCGGAGCCTTATGTCCAAAACCGGCATCCTGAAGAGATTCGACGAGGAAAAGAAGGCCTCTCCGGGGAACTGAGGCCCCTGCGGCCTGTCCCTCCTCTTTTTTGGCCGGGTCTCCAGCTTGAGCATTCCATGTCCCGGAAATTTTTTCCAATAGCACAGATCATCCGGCCGCACGGACGCAAGGGGGAATTTCGCCTGCGTCTTTGCACCGACCATCCGGAAACCCTGACCGGGGCAAAGAAAATATATCTTTGCTCCGATTCCGACGATACGGTGGAGGCGCTACCCCGCAGCGTCGAGACCGTGAGGAAGCACCAGGATGTCTTTCTCATGAAACTCGAAGGCGTGGATGACATCCCCGGGGCTCAATCCCTGAGGAACCGGCACATCTGTCTTCCCCGGGAGGACCTGATCCCCCTGGCGGAGGGGGAGTTTTTCCTCCACGATCTCATCGGCCTTGAGGTCCGCGACCATCTGGACAACAGCGTGGGAAGAACAGAATGGATCATGGAAACGGGGGGCACACCCGTTCTCGTTGTCCGTGGCGCCGGGGAGGAGGAGATCCTTGTCCCTTTCTCTCCCGAGTCGGTCATGGATGTCGATCTGAAACAGCGGCTGCTGATCCTCAAGAACATCCCCGGCCTTCTGGAAATAAACAGGTAATGAACTTTCATGTTCTGACCATATTCCCCGGAATGATCAGGGGCGCCCTGGGTGAGAGCATTCTGGGCAAAGCTTTGGAGAAAGGTCTCATCGGCCTGGACCTGGTGGACATTCGGGGATTTGCGCGGGACAAACATCGCATGGTCGACGACTACCCCTACGGCGGCGGGCCCGGGATGGTAATGAAACCGGAGCCGATCATTGAGGCTGCGGAATCCCTGCGAGTACCGCCGGAGACCCCCCTCATCCTTCTGACACCCCAGGGCCGGACTTTCAACCATGAGATGGCCAGGGATTTTTCCAGCCGGAATGATTTGGTGCTGATCTGCGGAAGATACGAAGGTGTCGACGAACGTGTTATGGAGAAACTGCCTGTTCGGGAGGTTTCGGTGGGAGATTTTGTGCTGACCGGAGGTGAATTTGCCTCTCTCGTTGTCATTGACGCAGTATCCAGACTCATACCGGGGGTCCTGGGAGATGATGCATCACCGGTAGACGAGTCCTTCGCGGACGGCCTCCTGGAGTATCCTCAATACACCCGCCCGGCAGAGTATCGGGGATTGAAGGTCCCCGAAATACTCCTTTCAGGAGATCACGGGCGCATCGACAAATGGCGGAGGAGACAGTCTCTGGAAAGAACACTGCAAAAACGACCCGACCTGCTGGATTCGGCGGCACTGGATGAAAAGGATCGTCATCTCCTGGAGAAATTAAAGAAATAACATCTTGTCATTCGGGATATTTTTTATATAATGCACAGTCCGCCTTCAAACGGCGGGGTTCCATATCATAAATAGACCAAGGAGATACCATGAACGTCGTGGAGATGTACGAAAAGGAACACATGAAGAGGGACATCCCTGACACCCCCATCGGAGCCACGGTCAAGGTTTACTACCGGATCATCGAGGGCGAGAAGGAGAGGATCCAGATCTTTGAAGGGGTTGTTATCGCTCGAAAACGAGCTGCCCTGCGCTCCAGCATCACGGTGCGAAAAGTTACCGGCGGCGTTGGCGTCGAGAGGATTTTCCCGCTGCATACTCCCAAGATCGAGAAGATCGAGGTGACGCGCCTCGGGCGCATTCGCCGGAGCAAGCTGTACTACCTGAGGGCGCTTCGGGGCCGCAAGGCAAGGATCAGGGAGAAGGGGCAGTACTGATGGACAAAGCCCTCCGGAAGGAGGGTTATTCAATCATCGCAGGGGTGGACGAGGCCGGCCGAGGACCGCTTGCCGGACCCGTTTTCGCAGCGGCGGTTGTCCTGCCCCTGGACGCAGACCTTCCCCGCCGGCTGGATTCCAAAAAATTTTCCCCGAAGAAACGAACCACCCTTTACAGCGAGATCAAACGCCAGGCGATTGCCTGGCACGTGTCCAGCGTTGACAACAACGGCGTCGATCGTCTCAACATCCTTCAGGCATCCCTGGCCGCCATGGCTGAGGCCCTGAAAAACCTGAAGATCCCGCTGGACCTTGTCATCGTAGACGGCAGATTCCCCCCCACAACCATCTGGCCCGTGCGGTGCGTTAAGAGCGGCGACCTCCTGTCCCAATCCGTTGGAGCCGCATCCATCCTGGCCAAGGTCGACAGGGACCGGGTCATGGAAGCCTATCACCGCATCTACCCCCAGTACGGCTTCGACCGGCACAAGGGCTACCCCACCAGGTTCCACCGCCTCGCCATCGCCGAACACGGCCCGTGCCCGATACACAGGAAGACCTACCGGGGGGTCAAGGAATTTCTTGTCTCATGAAGCGGCGGGATCATATTGCAAAGCTCAAGGCCGGGGATATCTTCGACCTCATCGTCATCGGGGGAGGCGCGACCGGCTGCGGCACCGCTCTGGACGCTGCCAGCAGGGGGCTTAGCGTCGCACTGGTGGAGAAGAACGACTTCGCGGAGGGCACCAGCGGCCGAAGCACGAAGCTGCTTCACGGTGGGGTTCGCTACCTGGAATCCGCGGTCAAACACCTGGACCGGGTACAATATCATCTGGTGAAGGACGCTCTGAGGGAACGGGGAATCCTCCTCCGGATCGCTCCGCACCTTAGCTCCCGCCTCCCATTGCTGACTCCCCTCTACAGATGGTGGGAAATACCGTACATCCTGGCAGGGCTGAAACTGTACGACCTTCTGGCAGGTCCGTTAGGGATCGGGAGCAGCCGTCTGCTGGGGCGCAGGGAAACCCTGCGGCGCTATCCCATGCTCAAGGCGCAAGGGCTCAAGGCCGGGGTCCTATACTACGACGGCCAGTTCAACGATGCCCGGATGGCCGTTTCCATTATCTTGACTGCGGTTACGTTCGGGGCCACGGTGGCCAACCATGTTGAGGCAACCGGGTTCCTCAGGGAAAACGGACGGATCTCCGGCATCATGGTGAAGGATTCCATCAACGGTGATGCCTGGCCCATTTCCGCCAGGGGGGTTATCAATGCCACCGGCCCTTTTTCCGACCGGGTCCGCCTGATGGACGACCCGGCCGCGCCCCCCATTATCAAACCCAGCGAGGGGATCCACCTCCTGCTCGACAAACGCTTTGCCCCCCTTGACACCGGTTTGCTTATCCCCAGGACCGACGACGGAAGGGTCCTGTTCGTGCTTCCCTGGAAAGATCACGCGCTGGTGGGCACCACGGACGATCCGGCGGAGGTGTCAGAGCATCCCCGTCCTACCCGGGAGAACATCAGATATCTTCTGCAGTATATCAGGCGTTACTTCAACATTCAGGCCTCGGAGAGTGACGTCAAGGCCGTGTGGGCGGGGATCCGCCCCCTCGTTCTCGACCCCAAAGCCGTGGACACGGCCAAGCTGTCCAGGGATCATGTAATAAGGGAGAGCCCGTCAGGGCTGATCTCGGTGTCGGGGGGCAAGTGGACCACCTACCGGAAGATGGCCGGCGACGCGGTCAACTATGCGGTACAACGATTGGATCTGCAAACGACGAAGGCCTGCTGGACCGACCGGATCACAATCGCAGGAGGGGAGGATTTCGACCCGGACGGGGGAGGCAATCTGGCAGCGGAATTCGGATTCAGCCCACACTCGGCCGGCCATCTCAACAGATCGTACGGCAGCAGGGCAGTTGAGGTTGCCCGGATCGCCGGAGAGGGGTTCAGCCTTCCTCTGGCCCAGGGGCACCCCTATCTGGAAGCCGAGGTCATCTACGCCGCACGACACGAGTTCGCCCACCACGTCATGGACGTACTTGCGCGCCGGACCTCCCTGGCCCTGCTGGACACGGCCGCGGCCCGAGCTGCTGCGCCCCGTGTGCTGGATCTCATGGCGGAGGAACTGGGGTGGGACGCGGCGAGGCGCCGCGAAGAAGAGCTGATGGTCACCGAACGGCTGGACACCTCGATCTGAAAAAATTCCATATCTCGTCCACCTTCGCCAAAACTTTCGGCTTCGCCTCCCAGATCTCTGGGGGCATTTCTCTCCTTTCACACTTTTGAGATTTCATCCAACCGAGTTGGCTCCATTCTCGCTCCACCTTTTACCACAAGAAAAGGAGGAGCAGAAATGTCTAGACAGCTCAGGATCCCCCTCTGTGCCAATGTAAGTGAGACAATTTCCCCCCTTGAGTTTAGTGTAGAATAGAGGGCGAGGAGGGACAGATAAATGGAGTCCAGACATAAGATGAGGATCACGGAAGAAGCAGGAGGAATACACGGTGATGCCGGCGTCATCTCGGCCTCAAATAGCCTCTCCATTCTAAGATATCGTTTCATTCCCCGCCGAGTTCCGGCAATGTGCCTGAGCCGTGCCGCCACCAGCATCAGGGCCGAGTTGCCGTCCGGGAAAGCACCGACAACACGGGTACGTCTCCTGATTTCCCGCATGATCCTTTCCAGTGGATTGTTGGTCCGAATCCTGCGCCAATGTTCCGAAGGAAAGTTATAGTAAGTCAGGGTCTCATCAATGTCCTCACGAACCATCCTGGCAGCCTTGGGCAATTTCATCTCTTCCAGCTTCGCGGCAACCCTCCCACAAATACGCCATATAATGCACCAAAAGCTAGCTTCCCCTCCGGATCAACCCCATTCACCGGATCCTGACCCGTGTACGACAGGAGGTTCAAATCCCCTCCCCCGAAATCTATAGGATCCTTCGCGGTCCACTTCCCCGTTGCCGGATCGTAATCCCTGGCACCGAAGCGCACCAGGCCGGTATCTTTGTCGTGCAAGCCTCCGGCGAAGCCAAACGGAACAGAAAATGAGGGATTCGTATCAAACAGGATATTTCCAAAGCTGTCATAATCGTCCCGTTTGACGATAGTTCCTGATGCATCCGTCATTACCCTCAAGGATCCCACCCTTGTCACGCCGTAGCTTCAGCGAAGATTGTAAGAAAAAGTAAGAAGGCAGGATCTGGCCCCACGGTTGGTCCTAAAATGTACCCGGTTTCCATCTCAAGGATTATCAGAGACTTGATAGGCAAATGTGAAAATACAAGCTACGACCCCCAGGTTTTTCTCCTTACACGTCACGTCGGACTGCGACGTGACAGACTTTGGCTGCTATCTTGCACCCACTTCGGCATGACCCATTCCAAAGACAGCGCGCCGCACCTTGCCACCGGACGAAAAGGGGAAGATCTGGCAGTCCGCTACCTGCGTCTGCGTGGCTACAGAATACTCGAAAGGAACTTCCGCTGCAAACTCGGCGAGATCGACATCATCGCAAAAAAGGCCGGCGTTACTATATTCGTGGAGGTCAAGACCAGGCGTGAACCTTATCTGATGGACCCCATCAATGCCGTTGACGGCCGGAAGGTCGCCAGAACGATCAACGCAGCCCGTTGCTATCTCCTGGCCCACCGGGCAGGTGATATCCCGTGCCGTTTCGATGTCCTGACCCTGTCCGTTTCCTCGAAGGGGCGGGCGAAAATCAATCATCTTCAGGACGCCTTCCACCTTACCGACGACACCGTCATCCAGGGCCGCATCAGTTGGGCCAGGTCCCTGAGAAAACGCATATACCCGAAACGGAAAAGGAAGGAATAAGCCATGGTCTCGCGAATACTTTCATGTTCTATTTCCGGTCTGGAGGCCGTCCCGGTCCACGTGGAGCTGGACCTTTCCAACGGGATGCCGGGCCTGACGATCGTGGGGATGGGCGACATGGCCATACGGGAGAGCAGGGAGAGGGTACTGGCGGCCCTGAGAAACTCCGGCTACGAACTCCCTCCCTCAAGGGTCACCGTCAACCTGGCCCCGGCCGACCTGAAAAAGGAGGGAAGCCGATACGACCTGCCCATCGCGCTGGGAATCCTCGCGGCTCTCCGGGCATTTTCCCCAAGCGCTCTGGACGGTTACCTTGTTATGGGAGAGCTCTCCCTCACCGGCGAGGTCGTCGGATGGGAGCCTGCTTTCCCCGCGGCTCTTCTCGCCAGGAAAACAGGAATTGAGGGAATGATCCTGCCAAAAGAGATGGCCGGGGAGGCCGCTCTGGTGAAGGGATGCCGCGCTTTTCCGGTTGACAGGCTCTCGGAGGTGACCGAATTTTTGAGGGGCAATAGGACTCTCGATCCGGCGACGCCGGCCGCCGTCCGGAATCCGGACAGGATACCGGACCTGTCGGAGGTCAAGGGCCAGGAGGTACCGAGAAGGGTCCTGGAGATCGCCGCCGCCGGAGGCCACAACCTGCTTATGGTTGGATTTCCAGGGTCCGGAAAGACGATGCTGGCCCGAAGGCTTCCCGGAATACTCCCTCCCCTCACCTCGGAACAGATCGTGGAGGTAACCGCTATTCACAGCATCGCGGGCCTGCTTTCGCCGGGAGACGGCGTCATCACCAGCCCCCCATTTCGTTCACCTCATCACACCGTCTCCCACGTTGGGCTTGCCGGCGGTGGATCATTCCCCCGGCCCGGGGAGATAACCCTGGCACACCACGGGGTCCTTTTTTTAGACGAGATGTCGGAGTTTAGACGCTCCTCCCTGGAAACACTGCGGCAACCTCTCGAGGACGGCAGAATCACAATTACAAGGGCCGCCCGATCCGCAAGCTACCCCTCCCGGTTTATCCTGGTTGGGGCGACAAACCCCTGTCCATGCGGTTTTCTCGGCCATGAGACACGGCCCTGCATCTGTTCTCCGTCAGCGGTGAGCAGATATCGAAGGCGGATCTCCGGCCCTTTGATGGACCGCATCGACCTGGTCGTGGATGTTCAGGGTGTCCCGCCGGAGAGGATCTCATCCCACCGGCCCGGGGAGGATTCCGGGGTTGTCGCCAAGAGGGTGAAAGCCGCCCGCGCCGTCCAGGCCGAAAGGGCAGGAGATGGTTTCCCCACCCTCAACAGCAGATTGTCGCACGGTGATCTCGAAAAAATCTGCCCCATCGGCCGTGAAGGGGAAGCGCTGCTTAAAGAAGCCGTCAGGAGGCTTGGACTAACCGCACGTGGGTACCATCGGACATTGAGGATTGCCAGGACCCTGGCCGATCTGGAGGGAAGAGAGGTTCCCGGACCGGAGCACCTGGCCGAAGCCATCCAGTACCGTCCCGTCCTGACCAGAGCTTACGGGTAGATGCAACAGTCCAGTGTCCTGAGAAAAAGAGCGTCGCTATTTCTTTGCGGATTCTTCCATCTTCCTTGAAAAGTCTCGGACAGCCTTATAGAACGATGTACTCCCCTGCACCTCGAACTCCTCGAAAAGTTTTTTCTGCTTCCGGTTCAGCTTTCTGGGGATTTCCACCATAATTCTCACGTACTGATCCCCCCGCCCGGAGCCATGCAGGCTGGGTACCCCTTTACCCTTGAGGTGAAAGATCTGGCCGGGTTGTGTGCCGGCAGGAATTTTCAGATCCATGGGGCCATCCAGGGTGGGGATCTGGATTTTTCCGCCCAGCACGGCGGTCTCAACCCTCAGGGGAACATCACACATGATGTTGTTTTCCTCACGCACGAAGAGAGGGTGGGACTCGACTTCCAGGAGAACAAACAGATCCCCCGGGCCGCCGCCGGAAAGCCCGCTATCCCCCTCACTCTGAAGTCTGAGCCGTGTTCCGTTATCTACCCCGTGGGGTATCCGGACGGTCAGAACCTTCTGGCCGCGGATACGCCCCTTGCCGTTACACCGCTTGCAGGGATGTTCTATAACGCTGCCCTGTCCGTTGCAGTTGGGGCATGGCCTGGCCATGGTAAAAAAGGCCTGCTGGTAGCGGACTTCACCCCGGCCGGAGCAGACCTTGCATTCAACCCGGCTGTGTCCCGGCTCTGCCCCGTCCCCCAGGCATTGATCGCACTGTTCCATGTTGGGATATCGGATCTCCTTCTCGGCTCCGAACACGGCTTCCTCGAAGGTAATGTGGAGACGGTATCTGAGATCCTGTCCGCGGATTCCGGTGGACCTGCGCCCGGATCGTCCCCCGCCAAAAAAATCCTGAAAAAGGTCCGAAAAGAGATCGGTAAAGGACCCCCCGAAATCGAATCCTCCGGGAAATCCTCCATTTCCTGAAAGACCGGCATGTCCGAACTGGTCGTACATTCCCCGTTTCTCACCGTCGGAAAGGATCGCGTAGGCTTCGCTGAGTTCCTTGAATTTTTCCTCTGCCTGTTTGTCGCCGGGGTTTCGGTCTGGATGATACTCGATGGCAAGCCGCCGGTATGCTTTCTTTATTTCCTCGCCGTCTGCATCCCGGGAGATTTCCAGAGTTTCATAGTAGTCCCTTTTTTCCATAGCCTATTTCTCTTCACCCTTTTCGGGGTCCGCAGATTTTCCACCGGACACGTGGACCATGGATGGCCGAACAACTTTGCCCCTGAATGCGTATCCCCTCTGGAGCTCGTTGATCACCGTGCCCTCCTCGTGGTGCTGTGAAGGAAGTACTCCGATAGCCTCATGAATGTTGGGGTCAAACGGTTCTCCGACGGGGGACAGCGATTCAAGTCCGCACTTCTCCAAGACGCCTTTAAGCTGATCGGTGACCATGCGCACACCCTCCAGGATACTCATGGTGGCGGGGGTAGGCTCCTCTGCTTCCAGGGCTCTGTCCAGATTGTCAAGAATGGGCAGGAGATCATGGACCAGGCGCTCATTGGCAAAGCAGACCAGATCTTCGCGCTCCCGGGCCGTCCTCTTGCGGTAATTATCAAGATCAGCGGCAGCCCTCAGGTAAAGATCCTTATACTCCGCAGACTCCGCTGCTTTCCCCACAAGTTCCTCGTACTCGGAAAGCGGAACAGTCACCAGTGGTGTCTCCCCCTCTTCATCCGTTGCCCCTGGATTTTTATCTTCCCGATTTTTACCGGGCGCCGGTTTTCCGACAGCTGTATCATGCGGATCATTATCTGGGTGTTTCAAAACGGTTCCTCCTGAAAAATCTGGACGCGCCTTCTTCCGGCCCTTGTCAACCGGCCAAAATCCGGCGCTTCACAATACCCTGGAATAGTGCCTAACATAACCAGCGTTTTTCAGGTGGCAAGGGGCAATACTTCATATTATCCTCGCGAATATCTCGTTTGACAGCAGCATTCCCCGCGTCGTAAGGCGAATTCTTCCCGGAGCCGCGCGCATGAGTCCTATCTGGATGAATTCATCAATATCCGCACCGAGTATTTTCAGAGGGTCAATGCCGTAACGCATCGTGAACTCTTCCACCTTAACTCCTTGCGTCAATCTCAACCTGAGGATAAGGGCCTCCCGCGCTCTGTTCTCCTCCGCATCACTGGAAAGGTTCTCCCGCAGTCCCTCCGGGTTGGCGAGATAACCTGCCAGATCCGGCCCGTTGGAAAACCGCTCACGCGTCCCCCCCACAGTCAGCGAACTGTGGGCTGACGGTCCCAGCCCGAAATAATCCCCGTCGCACCAGTAGTTCATGTTGTGCAGGCACTCATGGCCGGGACGGGCAAAGTTGCAGATCTCGTACTGTCCATATCCCCCGGCCAACAGCATCCTCCGTGCCATCCGGAACATGGCCGCCGCGAGGTCCCCGTCAGCCTCTCTGGGCCCCATGTCGCCGTTTTGTTCCAGAGCGTAAAGGGAGATATGATCCGGCCCGACCGCCAGCGCCGTCCTCAGGTCGGCCCTGAAGGCATCCATCCCCTGCCCCTCGAACCCGTAGATCAGGTCGATCCCCACTGATGAAAACCCGGCGGCCCTGGCCCTTGATACCACCATGCCCCGGTCTCCGTCCCACCGGCCTGCTCCCAACACCCCGATGCTGTGTTCCTGAAAGGACTTGACCCCAATGCTCACCCTGTCGAATCCCGCCTCGGCCAGTTGCGCCAGTTTCTCGTCATCGACCCCGGCGTCGACCTCCAGACTCATCTCCGCAACACGGTCTAAGGGAAGCACGCCGTCCATCGCCTCAAACAGCCGAGCATAAAAAGATGCCGGCAGCAGTGAGGGAGTGCCTCCGCCAACGTAGACGGTCCTCACGTGTCCCGGAACCATATCCCTCAAAGATGCGGCCTCCTTCAGGACGGCCTCAAGATAAGTTTCCACATCTCCGGGGCCGGGGGGGACCCGGAAAAAATGGCAGTAGGGGCACAGGGTGGTGCAGAACGGGATGTGGATGTATACAGCAGCGCCTTCCTCCGGTTGGGGAGTGAATATCATTCTTCCCGGACCTATCGCACGTGGCAGGCAGCGAAACGGTCGTTGCCCCTTGATGTCAGGTCCGGCGCCTCGAAGGCACAACGTTCGATCCTGAGGGGACAGCGTGGATGAAAATGGCAGCCGGAAGGAGGATTTGCCGGGCTGGGCACCTCACCCGCCGGGGCGGCGTCATGTCCGCGTTTCTCGGGATCGGGCTCGGGGATAGCCCGAATCAGGGCCTCGGAATATGGGTGGACAGGGCGAGAATAAATATCCTCGACGGGGCCGATTTCCACGATACGCCCAAGGTACATCACCGCCACACGGTCGCACAGGCTCCGGACAACCCGCAGGTCGTGGGAGATGAAGAGCATGGTTAATGAAAAACGGTCCTTCAGATCCACCAGAAGGCTCAGGATCTGGGCCTGGATGGAAACGTCCAGAGCAGAGACAGGTTCGTCGGCCAGGAGGAAGTCGGGACGGAGGATGAGTGCCCTGGCTATGCCGATCCTCTGTCTCTGGCCACCGGAAAACTCGTGGGGATATTTCCACGAACTCCCCTCCGGCAGCCCAACGGTATGCAGCATCTGCTCAACCTCGGACGCCGTTTGAGATGTGGATTTTCCCGCCAGCCTCAGTGGTTCTCCAATGATGGATTCCACCGTCTTTCGGGGATTGAGCGAACCGAAAGGGTCCTGAAAAACTATCTGCATGCGGTGCCGAAGCGGGCGCAGACGGCGCCGGTCAAGCAGCGTTATCTCTATTTCGTCGAAAAAGACGGCGCCTTCCGTGGGTTCAATGAGCCGGAGCAGCATCCTTCCCAGCGTGGTTTTGCCGCACCCCGATTCGCCCACGAGCCCGAAGACCTCTCCCCTGCCGATATCAAAGGAGACGTGGTCCACGGCCCTTATGCCGCCTGTGACCTTGCCGAGGACGCCCCCCTTGACGGGGAAGATTCTGGTCAGGTCCCGTATCTGAAGCAGTGGGGGGCTCAGATCGACCTCCTGAGGCCCGCGTTCTCCGCCCCGGGAAAGTGACACCGGACTGATCTTTCACCGGTTGTTAGAAGAGCCGGTTCCTTTTCCCCGCAAATTCCCTGAGCCCGGGGACATCTGGGATGAAATCTGCAGGCCCCCGGCAGCCTGGCGAGGTCGGGGACCGCCCCGGGAATGGCATGAAACTCACGCCTCTTCAGGGTTGGAAGGGACCTGATAAGACCCATGGTGTACGGATGCCATGGGTCAGCGAAAAGCTCCCGGACAGGGCTCTTTTCAAGGATCGCCCCGGCGTACATGACGCACACCCTGTCGGCCACTTCGGCAACGACCCCGAGGTCGTGGGTAATGAGCAGCGCCGCGCCCCCCTCTCCAAGCCTGATTATCTCCTCCATGAGACGAAGGATCTGGGCCTGGACGGTGACATCAAGGGCCGTCGTGGGTTCGTCCGCAATGAGAACAGCGGGTTCACAGGCAACGGCCATGGCAATGAGAATCCTCTGCTGCATCCCCCCTGACATCTGGTGCGGGTACTCCGTAATCCTGCTTTCGGGATCGGGCAGGCCGACACGTTTCAGGATTCCCAACGCTGCCTCCATGGCGTTCTTCGCGTCCATTTTCCTGTGAATCCTCAGGACCTCGGCGACCTGGTCCCCCACGGTGAAAACGGGGTTAAGCGCGCTCATGGGTTCCTGAAAGACCATGGAAATGCGGTCTCCCCGAAGCTCCCTTATCCGCTCGCCATCCATGGACATCAGGTCCCGGCCCTCAAAGAGGACCTGACCCGATACGATCTCCCCCGGGGGAGGGACCAGCCGCATGATGCTCAGTGCGGTCATGCTCTTCCCGCAGCCGGACTCGCCCACCAGGCTGAGGATCTCACCGCGTCTGAGGGAGAATGAGACCCCGTCCACCGCACGGAGTTCTCCCCTTTCGGTGGGAAACCTCGTGACCAGATCTATTACGTCAAGAAGGTTTTCGGCCATGCCGTTCCATCCTGAAAAACCTCCTCTTTCCTCTCGCCCGCGCGCTTAGGCTCGCTCAAGCACGCAAAGCTCACAGAAAAAACCAAAACCAGGGTTTAATCTTTCTTTACCCAAATCCTTTCTCCGCGTACTCTGCGAGAAACCCAGTGCCTTGATGCCTAAATGCTTGAGATCTTTCCTCTGGGTTTTTCTTTTCCCTTCGGGTTTCACCCTGTGTTAAATTAGGTGGTTGGGAACTCGCCGACCGGCATAATAACACAACCGGGTTCAGTGAGGGGAGTAGAGATTGAGAGGTTCGATTCATCATGGCCATAGATCGCATCGTCATCAAGGGCGCCCGGGAACATAACCTGAAGGACGTCAATATCGAGATACCGAGGGATTCCCTCGTGGTGATTACCGGGGTGTCCGGATCGGGGAAATCGTCTCTGGCTTTCGACACACTCTACGCCGAAGGGCAGCGGCGGTATGTCGAATCCCTCTCTGCCTACGCCAGGCAGTTTCTGGACCAGATGGACAAGCCCGACATCGACTACATCGAGGGTCTCTCCCCCGCCATCTCCATCGAGCAGAAAACGGTAAGCAAAAACCCCAGATCCACCGTGGGCACCGTGACGGAGATCTACGACTATTTCCGCCTTCTCTTCGCCCGCATTGGAATCCCCTACTGCTACAAGTGCGGGAAACGGATCGAGGCTCAGACCTCACAGCAGATCATAGATTCAATCATGGCGGCCCCCGAAGGTGACAGGCTGACCATCCTGGCTCCTATCGTGCGTGGACGGAAGGGGGAGTATCGTCGTGAACTGGAACACCTTGTCCGGCAGGGCTTCCTGAGGGTCAGAATCGACGGTCTGATCAGGAGCCTGGACGAGGAGATCACCCTCGACCGGAAGCGGAAGCACGACATCGACCTGGTCATCGACCGCATCGTGATGAAAACGGGGATTCGTAACAGGCTGGCGGATTCCATTGAACTGGCGCTGAAGATGGGTGACGGGCTTCTTTACGTTATTCTCCCCGGGGACCGGGAACAGGTATTCTCCGAGAACCTGGCCTGCACCACCTGCGGAATAAGCTATCCGGAGATATCCCCGCGGTTCTTCTCCTTCAACAATCCCACCGGCGCCTGTCCGCAGTGCACCGGGCTGGGCACCACAAGTTCCATCGACCCTGACCTGGTCATCCCCGACCCGTCCCTTTCAATCCGAAACGGGGCCATCGCCCCATGGCGGAAGCGCAGCAGCATGTTCTACTACCAGTCCCTCGAATCGCTGGCATCCCACTTCAAGTTCGATCTGGACGCGCCCTTTGCGGAACTTCCGGATCTGGTCAGGCATGTCATCCTTTACGGATCGGATTCGGAGAAGATCACCTTCCAATATGAGGACGGGAGGCAGCTCTGGCGGACGAAAAAACCGTTCGAGGGGATCATCCCCAATCTCAGGAGAAGGTACCTGGATACGAGTTCGGACGCGGCCAGGGACGAGATCGAGACGTTCATGGGCTACAATCCATGCAGCGCCTGCGGGGGGGCGCGGCTCAGGCCTGAAAGCCTGCATATAAAGGTAGGGGAACGCAATATCCATGAATTAACCAGCCTGTCGGTGCTTCAGGCCGCCTCCTTCTTCGAGGAGGTCTCCCTGGAGGAAAGGGATTACGAGATCGCACGGAGGATACTCAAGGAGATCCGGGAACGGCTCGATTTTCTGGTGGCCGTGGGCCTGGATTACCTCACCTTAAACAGGGCGTCGGGAACCCTCTCCGGAGGTGAAGGGCAGCGGATCCGCCTGGCGACCCAGATAGGTTCGAGCCTCGTGGGAGTCCTCTACATCCTGGATGAACCGAGCATAGGGCTTCACCCGCGGGACAACACTCGCCTGTTAAAAAGCCTCATGCAAATGAGGGACATGGGGAACACCGTGATCGTTGTCGAACACGATGAGGAGACGATCCGGGCGGCCGATTTCGTCGTGGACATGGGGCCCGGGGCAGGCAGGCTGGGAGGGGAGGTTGTATCCTCGGGGACCCCTGAAACCATTATGGCCTCCGACCGTTCCCTGACGGGGAAGTACCTGTCGGGCCGGCTTTCCATCGCTGTCCCAAAGACAAGGCGGCAAACCGGTGCGAGGGGAAACCTGAAGGTCACGGGCGCCGCGCATAACAACCTCCGGAATATCGACGTCAACTTCCCCATCGGCCTTTTTACCTGCGTCACGGGTGTATCCGGTTCGGGAAAATCATCCCTGGTCAACGACACCCTCTACCGCGCACTGGCGAGAAGCCGCTCGGTTTCAGCTCCCAGACCGGGAAAGCACGTCAAGATCCTGGGGGCCGAGTTCATCGACCGGGTGATCGACATCGACCAGTCGCCCATCGGCAGGACCCCAAGGTCAAACCCCGCGACCTACACGGGCGCATTCACGCCCATCAGGGAACTGTTCGCCCAGGTCCCCGAATCAAGGATAAGAGGTTATAAGCCCGGAAGGTTCAGCTTCAACGTCAAGGGCGGACGCTGCGAGGCCTGTCAGGGCGATGGCGTGAAGAAGATCGAGATGCACTTTCTCCCCGACATACAGGTGACCTGCGAGGTTTGCGGAGGAAAACGGTTCAACAGGGAAACCCTGGAGGTGACCTACAGAGGCGTAAATATCTCCCAGGTCCTGTCGAAGACGGTCAACCAGGCCGCCGAGCTGTTCGCAAATGTCCCGGCCATCGCCCGGAAGCTTAAAACCCTGCAGGCAGTGGGGATGGGTTACATCCAGCTTGGACAGCCCGCCACAACCCTCTCCGGGGGCGAGGCGCAGCGCGTAAAGCTCTCGAAGGAACTATCCAAAAGGGACACCGGAAACACGCTCTACATCCTGGACGAGCCGACCACGGGCCTTCACTTCGACGACATGGTCAAGCTCCTCGCGGTGATCAACAATCTCGTGGAAAAGGGAAACACGGTGATCGTCATCGAACACAACCTGGAGATGATCAAATCCGCCGATTACGTTATTGACCTCGGCCCGGAGGGCGGTGACCGCGGCGGGGCCGTGGTGGCATTCGGAACCCCCGAGGAAGTGGCCCGGTGCCGGGAATCCTATACCGGACGGTTCCTGGGGAAAGTCCTGGCCGGCCCTTAAGATCGGCCGGAAGTCCAGAGTCCAGAGGAATAAGACGGGTCCAACGTCCAATGTCCAACGTGGAAAAGCGGACATGGAGCAAAAGAATGTCCTTGCGAGGAGCATCGAGGGATCCTTTTTCCCCCGCCCTTGAGGGGAGGGGACTAAGGGGAGGGTGAATGTTCGACATATTCAACGACCAAACCATCTATATGCTTTACTCTCATATTTTACCGGTTGGAACAGATTTTGGTTCTTCCAATATGGATGCACCTTGTTTCTGAAGGAATTCCCTGAAATCATCAACTGAATCTACTAAAAAAGTTGCTTTTGTATCTCTAAACGGTAGCAATCGATTTTCTGAACCTGAAATCAGCTGTTTCAGACAACAGTGAGCACGAAAGGTGTTTACAGTGTAGTTAACATATGTTAACGTTACGGCAGATGGTTAACATAGGTTAATCAAACTTGGGTTAGTTAGCATTTGTTAACAATCCGCTGAGTGGTTAACCTATGTTAATCTGGAATCAATTGGTTATGGTTTATGGAAGCTTTACAGTCCCTGTGGTCAAGGAGTTGACGCGATGGTGAAAAACCTTATTGGTACTTCAGAGGCCGCCAGAATTATGGGTATAAGCAGGGTTGCCGTTTTCAAGAAAATAAAAAAAGGAGACATAGTTGCGGCCAAGGTTGGCCGCAACTATGTAATTGACCGCCGGGATCTGGGAGATATTTACCAGGACATCACTCCTGCAGCCAGGGCAAAAATAGACAAAGCCGTCAATAGAACTGTCCGGGAATACGGAGATGTTCTTAAGCGGCTTGGAAAAGAATGAGGTCAATAAAGATAAGCGAGGTCGAGCATATCGCTCACACTCTCGCTCGAAAACATCTTGAGTGGGATGAGCCGATACCGGACTTTGAGACCCGTTACCCGGGTAAACTGGAAAGTTGTCTGGCAACCGTATTACAAACTTTCGGCGGCAAAGACCTTTACCCGACTCTTATTGATAAGGCTGCGATGCTTTTCTACCTTATGATAAAAAACCAACCATTTCTTAATGGTAATAAAAGAATTGCTCTGACAACTCTCGTAGTATTTCTCGCGATGAACAATAAATGGTTAAATGTTCCAAGTGAATCTTTCTATCAGACATCCATTGAAGTCGCAAAGAGCAATCCGAAATACAGGGAGAGCGTTATAAAGGAAATTAAAAAATTCATCAGGAATGGATTGACGGCTTTTACTCCATACGACTCTTGACATGGTCGCGAAAAGTCCAGCCGGGACTTTTCGCTCCTCGACAGGACACCCAACTATCTCTGTAATATCATCAGAAGGTTAGAAACCTGAAAATTTGTGCCGGAATCCCGCCTCCGCGGAGGCAGATGTTATTACATTTTGCCCCGTTTCAGGATGGACACCAGCAACCAGAATCCCATCATTCCCGCCACCAGAAAACCCGCCAGACCGATGACAGGTATCTCATGCCATTTGGGCGGAACATCGGAAAGCACGATAAGGCTCGATCCGATCACGAGAGATGCAAGGACTATGGCAAAGGCAAGCTGGTTGCTGTTTTTTTCGTGCGAGGAGAGCAGCGGTTCCAACCCGGTATGCTCGAATTCCATCTTGATTTTACCTTCTCCGGCAAGATGAAGGATTTCGCTTAGTTCGCCCGGAATCTCCTTCAGGAGACGGAGGATTTCAGCTCCGGAATTCGTCACCTCGTCGAATATACGCCGGGGGTTGATGCGCTCCATCCGGATGCGCCGAATAAAAGGTGCGGCTTGCCCGGTAATATCGAAATCAGGGTCAAGTAAGCGGCCAAGCCCCTCCACCGTGCTCATGGCCTTGAGCATCAGGTACAGTTCCGGATAAAGGCCCAAATGGTGTCTGGAAACTATATTAAGAAGCTGGTGCAGCAATGTTCCAAGGTCCAGATCCTTCAGCGGCCCGTAAAAATGCTGTTCCATAAATTCGGCAACATCTCTTTGCAACAGCCTTATATCGGGCTTCTCCGGGAAATGCGTGAGTTTGAGCAGGGCCTCCGAGGCTTTGACCTCATCCCGCTTTATGACACCAATGGCTAACTCGGCAAAATTCTCACGAGCCTGCCGGTCAATGCGGCCCATCATGCCAAAATCCAGATAGCAGATGACATTATCGGGAAGGATCCGGAGGTTGCCCGGATGTGGGTCCGCATGGAAAAAACCGTGCACGAATATTTGTTTCATTATCAGATCACCGCCCCTGGAAGCGATTGCCTTTCTGTCAAGTCCGGACTCTTCCAACCCCTGGATATCCGAGGGCTTGATCCCCTCTATATACTCCATGCAAAGAATCCGTTTTGTAGTCGCCTCGTGAAAAACCTTTGGAACGTAGACTGTAGGATCATCCGGGAAGTTCCTTGCGAACATTTCCATGTGGGAGGCCTCGATATTGTAATCCAACTCTTTTTCAAGAGAGCTGGAGAATTCCGCAACAATCCGGGTGGGTTTGTGGATCTCCCAGCCCTCAAGGTGTTTTTCCATCAGGGTGGCCATATGCAATAAGATTTCAAGATCCACTTCTATGGTTTTCCTGATGTCGGGCCGCTGGACCTTGACCGCCGCTATTTCTCCGTCAGCAAGTCGCGCCCGGTGCACTTGCCCCAAGGAGGCTGATGCTATGGGACTTTCCTCGAAATGCTCAAACACATCCTCGATAGGGCGCCCAAGTTCTGATTCAATGATGGTTTTGGCCTGGACGCCGGGAAAAGGAGGAACATCATCCTGCAATTTCTCCAGCTCCTTTATGAATTCCACGGGGAGAAAGTCCGGGCGGGTAGAGAGGATCTGACCCAACTTGATAAAGGTTGGGCCAAGTTCCTCCAGTGCGATTCTCAAACGGGCGGCCTTGGTCAGTTTCTCAGTTTTCTTCCGCCTCTTGCGGGAGACCATCTGAAGACCGATCTCCAGGTACTGTTCCACGTTGAGGCTGTCCACCAGATCGCCGAATCCATATTTAAACAGTACTGTCAGAATCTGTCGATACCGCTGCATATGACGATACGTGCGCCCGATAATGCCGATTTTACGGATCAAGACGGTCTCCTCCCATTCAACATATCTCCTGGATTTTCATTGCTTTTCATACCCGGAGGTACCTTTTTTCATCCCCTTGATCAGGGTTTCCAGGCGAGTAATTCTTTATAACGCCCTTAGGTTAAAACTATACCAAAGTTGAGGGACTCGCAATAATTCTATCAACGCGCCTGGGGGAGATGGTGGAATAAAAAGCCACGAATGAACTTTTTGCGACCATATCAGGGGCTGCGCTGCCTGTCCACCATAGCTCGAAGAGCTTCCGAATTCGCCTTCCGGTGCCCCCGTCTCCCCGCGTCTGTTCTCCCATGCGCCCCTTGACACAACTCCGGACGGCGGATACTCTTTCCTTGGAAGTGCCTAGGGCACTGGTGGCTCTCCTGGACTTCAAATCCAGTGGTCCCGGTTAACACCCGGGACGGTGGGTTCGATTCCCATGCACTTCCGCCACAAAGCTCTTGCCCATTCCATGATTTTTTAAGGGGCCATCAACACTTCTGCAGGGAAGTCCGAGGGTTTTCGGCAGGCTTGACGCAGGTCCCTTTTTCATGTAACAAGACACCCCTCCCGCTAAAACATCCGCCGCGGTCGAGTGCGGATAAGATAGTCAATGGAGGCACATAAGATGACCACCGTAATTCTCGGGAAGAAACTGGGCATGACCCAGATCTTCGATCATGTGGGAAACGTCATTCCGGTAACCCTCATTCAGGCAGGACCCTGCACCGTAACCCAGGTCAAGACCGATGCGAAGGAAGGCTATAACGCCATCCAGATCGGTTTTGACGACAGGAAAGAAAAGCGGACCAACAAACCTGCTCTCGGGCATTTCTCCAAATCCGGAACTACTCCGAAAAGATATCTCAGGGAAACCAGAGTTCCCGATCCGGAATCCTATGAACTCGGGCAGGTTATTTCCGCCGGCACATTCCAGATTGGTGATTTCGTCGACGTCACGGGCACATCCAAGGGAAAGGGCTTTGCCGGGGTCATGAAACGGCACGGGTTCAAGGGATTCAAGGCATCCCACGGTACCCATGAGAGCAAGCGCGGCGGTGGGTCGATCGGCGCCGCAGCGTATCCGGCCAAAGTCTTCAAGGGCACCAAGATGGCCGGCCAGATGGGCAACCATGCCGTGACGGTTCAGAACCTCCAGGTGGCGGACGTCCGGGAAGATCAGAACCTCATCGCCATCAGAGGTCCGGTTCCGGGAGGAAAAAACGGTCTGCTGGTTATCAAAAATGCCATGAAGAAACCCATGGTTCCACGTAAGGCATCCGAAAATGAGGATCCAGGGGAAGAATAGCCCCTCTGCGCGTTATGTCCCCTTCCCGGTTGCATCCCGGCGGCAAACCCGTTATTCTCATCGTCGACGACGATGAGTTTTACAGGACTACGCTCAGCGACGCGTTTCAGAAAGATGGTTACAAAACCTTTACGGCGCCTGATGGCAATGAAGGTTTCGAAATATACAGGGAGGTTTCACCGGACGTGGTCATCCTGGACAGGATCATGCCCCAGGCAGGAGGAACACGTTTTCTCATGTCCGTGAAGGACCTTTCCAACAGTAAGGAATGTCTGCTCGTCATCTACAGTTCCACCATCAAGGAAGGTGACGAAACGGCCCGGAGGAGCCGTGCCCACACCGGATTTTCGGAGGTGGTGCACATTCCCAAGTCTACTCCGCCCGATGAACTGCCGGGGGTGATTCAGGGCATAGCAACATCTTCGTAGGATTGACTCCACCTGAAAGGCTGTCGGGAAGTTCCGGCATGCCCCCAGGTCAGCAAGAAGCGAAGGGGGAAAAAGATGTTTGGATTTGGTGTTTCGGAACTGATTATCATCCTCGTTATCGTCCTCGTTATCTTCGGGGCGGGAAAGCTTCCCGAGATAGGGGCCGGCCTCGGAAAGGGCATCAAAAACTTCAAAAAAGCAACATCCGGAGAGGATGAGATCGATGTGACACCGGAGAAGAAGGAGATCGACGAGGGCGAAAAAGAGGACGGCAAATCCTGATTTCGTCCCTTATTAAGGATAAAAAAAACCACGCTTCAAGTGTGGTTTTTTTGTTGACAGATACATTATCATATTCTAATAATTACAATATCACGATAATCAAATGAACTGAGGAACCAGCGGAGGATAACGGCATGGAGGAGGACAGGGGAACCCAGGCGGAGTACCTTAAGGCGCTCGCCCACCCCACCCGCATCAGCATTCTGGAGATGCTGCAGAAGGAAGGGCGCTGCGTGACCAACATCGGGGAAAAGTTGGATCTGAAACAGTCGAACATTTCCCAACACCTGGGAATTCTGCGATCCCGCGGCATCCTGTCCCTCAGGCGGGAGGGGGGGCATTCCATCTACTGTATCAAGGACCCAAGGGCGCTGAAGATCCTCTCCCTGCTTCAGAATTCCTGAATTTCAAACTACTCCCCTTCCCGGGAAATGGCGTTGAAGGTGAGCATCACCGACATCGGTTCCCCGCCAAGGTAGAATCCGTCCAGCGCCAGGACCACATTTTTTCCCATGGATTCCGGTTTCTGGAACAGGAACATCCCCTCCAGCGTCCCTCCCGGTTTTATTCTCATCACCCTGTTCAACGTGAGTTTCTGAAGGTCCTGCAGAACCGTCTTTCGGCCCGATCCCGGTGGGAGGAGCATATATAGATCAGAAAAATCAACGGGAGACAGGTTTGTCCAGCCGCCATCCATAAGATTGACTTCACGGGGGTTGAAGTCCACTGGAAGCGAAGCTCCGTTGGTAATGGTGAGCAGAAAATAATCCAGGGGCAATTCCTGCAGCGTGCTGGATAACCTCTCGAATCCCTTTTCCCGCAGCGTTTCCGCCAGATGTTTTTCGTCAAGGTAAACAGCGGCGACCTTCACCCCCTTGACGGTCACCACCCGGGATGCCGAAAGGCTCCCCTGGGCGACCAGACGGTAGTCTTTAACAGGTTTCGATGCGCACGAAAGGGTAAAAACCATGGACAGGGCCACCAGACAGACCAGGCCTCGACACGAAATCTGTTTTCCACAACAAAAAATTCTCATATCCTCTTCCCCCTCACATAATTTCCCAGGCGGTCCAGCCCCTCCCTGATATTTGCCAGACTGTTGGTGTAGGAAAACCTGAGGTGCCCCTCTGCCGCAGCGCCAAAATCGATACCCGGCGTTACCGCCACCCCGGCCTGGTCAAGTATGTCGAAGGCCAGGCGGTATGAGTTGTCATCAAGGCGGCGAGTATCCACGAGGACGTAGAAAGCCCCCTCAGGGTCCACGGGGATCCGGAAGCCTATCTCCCTCAGCCCCTTCAACAACAGATTCCTCCGCTCTCCATATATTTCAACCATCCGTCGGGCGTCCTCTCCACCCTCCTTCAGGGCCGCGATACCGGCCCACTGGACAAAGGAACCCGCAGAGATAAAAAAATTCTGCTGGATCTTCTGCATTGGCCGCACGAACCGTTTGGGGACGATGACGTAGCCCAAGCGCCACCCCGTCATGGCATAGAGTTTGGAAAAACCGTTGAGGACAAAGGCCTCCGATGTATACTCCAGAATGGAGTGCTCCCTGTCCCCATATACCAGACCGTGGTAGATCTCGTCCGAGATCACCATCGGTCCAAGGGAAGCCACCTTCGCAAGGGTCTCCGGGGGCATGACGGCCCCGGTGGGATTTCCAGGTGAATTGATAAGGATTGCCCGTGTCCCCGGGCCGAGTTTTCTGCCCAGATCATCAAGGTCCAGCTGGTAGCCGCCCTGCGCCGTCACGGTGGTAAAGACAGGGCTGCCGCCGAGGAAAGACACGAAGTTTGGATAACAGGCGTAGTGCGGATCCGTCATCACAATCTCGTCTCCCGGTTCCAGTAGCGCCGCGAATACCAGAAAAAGGCCGGGAGATGTGCCGGATGTGACGATAACCTGGTCCGGACCGACGGAAACGCCATACCTGCCATGGTAGTGCTCGCAGATGGCCTCCCTGAGTTTGATCAGGCCGAGGCTGTGGGTATAGTGCGTCTCCCCGTCCCTGAGGGCTCGAATCGCGGCTTCCCTGATGCACGACGGCGTATCGAGATCCGGTTCACCCACCTCCATATGGACGATGGAACGCCCGCCACGCTCGAGCTCCTGGGCGTGTTCGAGGACATCCATCACGATAAACGGCGGCAGCTTCAATGACCGTTTCGACGGTTCACTGGACATTGTTTCTCCCTGACAGGCCCTTGGGGAAGGTTTGAGGTTCCCTCCACGTTGGCCGTTGGACATTGGACGTCGGACCTTGAGTTCCAGACACTTCGATACTTCCCCGCGTCTCCGCTTCTGCCTTGCCCTTCACTGTCTTGTCCTTCACTGGGCCCTGGACTCATATATAATGGTACGTCACGGCGGGGAGCGGTGTCAACGAAAGGTGAGATAAAAACAGTTCCAGGTTCCAAGGTAGCCACTCCCATATACGTCCTCCAAGGGCGTTAACGTCCATCTGCGTTTATCCGCGGTAGAGGGTTTCTTTGCGTTCTTTGCGCCTTTAGCGAGCCACGTTTGCTGTGTGACGAGCGAGCGTGAGGAAAAAGGGTTCAAAACCAGGTACTCGTTGTTGCGATGATCCAATATCATGGGGTTCGGAGATTGGGAGGGGAACTAATCCAGGTTCAGCACCGTGACCTGACCGTATTCCCGTGAAAGGCTGATTCCATGGTGCCGAAGGGATGGAGGCTGTGGTCCATGATAAAACCGCCCACCGGTCAGGGCGGTTTTGTGATTTGAGCGTAAGGTGTGGTTCGGGTTTCCGCAAAAGTACGGCGGCTTTCTAATAAACCTGAGGATGCGATGTACGATGCCAGGGGCCCCGGTTTCAGATAATCAACTTCAAAACCTGAGAAAATGAGGTCCGGCCCCAGGAGACCCCTTCTGGATCGAGAGGAACTATTCAAAATGGTCTGGTCTGAGCCGGCAATTACTGCATAAGCTTTTCCGCTATCTGCAACACACTACCCGCAAAGGGTTCGTAATACTCTTTACCCGGGAAAGATTTCGGGGATGGTAAGTCTATTTTCGTGACGCTAGCTACATACCGGGCTTCAGGTTGAATATCCCTGAAGAAGGACGACGCCAGATAAGTATCGTCCTGCACAGCTGGATCTGTCAAGTGAACGGTTATAAGGTCCAGAAACTGATAGATGCGTGGCCAGTTCACATAAGCCGGTATCTCGTTGATTTGGAATGTTTGTATCCATTGTTCCCTGTTCTTGAGGCCATAATCCGGGCTGCTGACCTCCAGATCCTCCTCGATAATTCCTGCATTGGCCCAGTTGTTGAGGATCCTGTAAAGGTTCTTCTGCTCTAAAAAGATCTCACCGGAGATCGAGTTAGAGTTGCCCCTCCTGCCGGCGAGAAAATACAGAAACATTTCAGCTCGTGCGTCCACACCAAAAAAGTTCCTTACACACAGCTGTAGAAGGCAGGGTGATTTAATATCCGGCTCCACAACGACTCCCCGCCCCATATAGTTCTGGAACAACTCAATATAATCATGTTGAGGGTAACCCGTGTCGTTGATTCCATCTCCCCCTTCTGCCAATGAAGTGCGGGCATTTTTCAGAAAATTTATCAGGGATTCCATTACGTAGCTGCTTAACAAAGGTCTCTTTTGAAGTATTTCACACGAGGTGAAATACTTCCCGATCCTTTTGACGCGGTTGAGATTCAGCCACGACCTGTTCACCTGGGTCCACTCCAGGGCAACTCCCAACATCCGTTTGTCCCGGAGCCCGATGGTCAGGGTTGAAACGACAAGGGCCTCGAGATCCAGTATATACTCGCTGGACTGGTCATAATGGGAGGACACACCGAACGTTGTCCATTGTTTCCAATGGAGATCCAGAATGCGATCGGGAATTTCATCGTTAAGGCTTGATGGACTCGCAAAAAGTCCATCAACGCTCCCGGAGAGGGCGCATAAGGAAAGTGAAAATGACATTTTTCGCTTCCCGTTGAGCAAAAAGCCCCGAATGGACTTTTTGCGACCATATCAAAGTTATACGCAAAACCAGATGATCAGGTCGGAAATTGACAAATTCCCTGCCCCAGGACCCCCAGGGTTTGACAAAATCATTGTTAATCATTATGATTCAATCAGAATCAAGGGTACCGGGGAGGCGGCTCAGTCTCGCCTTCGGGACAGACTAAGTTGCGAATTTACTCCATCACAGAGGGAACGGGAGGTCAGTCATGGCACAGACAAAAACCAAGGTGTTTACTGCACACGTCCCACTGCCGATGGCCGAGAAGGTCGATCAGATAGCCGCTCGCCTTGAGCGTTCACGCGGCTGGATCATAAAGCAGGCGCTGTCGGCCTGGATCGACCAGGAAGAGGAACGCGGCCGTCTTACGAGAGAAGCGTTGGCTGATGTGGATGCCGATCACGTCATCGACCACCAGGCTGTGCGGGCGTGGGCCGATAGCCTGGATACCGACGACCCGTTGCCGACGCCGCGCTGATGGACTTGAAGTGGACCGGCAAGGCGGTATCCGACATGGCACGGCTGTATGAGTTTCTGGCACCTGTACACAGGGAAGCGGTTGCGCACACTGTTCAGATGCTCACCGCTGCTCCGGCCGGCTTGTTGGAGAACCCGCGCATCGGCGAAAGGCTCGAAGAATTCGACCCGCGCGAGGTACGCCGAATCCTCGTCGGTCACTATGAGATGCGCTACGAAATTCAGGAATCCACTATCTACGTACTGCGTCTGTGGCATACGCACGAGGATCGATAACATGGGGAACCTCTGGTGCCGCCCATGAAGAGGCACCAAGAACCGCATCCCTTAAAGCAGCAGCATTGGTGAGGGGATGCTCCTTCCTCTGTGAAACCCTGTGTCACCCTGTGGAGCAGCCTTCGATGGGCTGCTCTGTGTTAAGTTTGCCTTTGATCTTCCGGGATTGCGCCTGCCCAAAAACGATTTCCCCCTCACCGCAGTCCTCTCCTTTCAGCCGCCTTCGGATAAAGCTTCCGTCTTCGCTTTCAGCTTCGACGTGACAAGTCGACGTGACAGGCATTGGACGTTGGACCTTGGACGTTATACGTCAGACACTCCCCACCCACTTCAGGTGTTTAGCGAACGGCGTCCCACGGACGGCATCGTAAAACTCCCTTTTAGCGGTGACCAAGCGGCAATCCTGCCGGACGACGAGGGCGAGGTTCAAACCGTCTGAGAGGGGGCGATCCCGGAGACGCGTGGGGCCAGAGCCCCCGAGAGGTAGCCTTTGCCGCCATGGAGTGCAGCGGAACTGCGGCCAGGTACGGCGACTTATCAAGCGGGGTTTCGTTGTTTCTCACACCATTGTTCCAAAGTAGTCGCGGGAGTGCCAAGCAGGTTATTCGCTTCCGAAGGATCCCCCCTTTCACCCACTTTTCCAAAAAACCTCATCAATCCGGCGATGAATTGTAATTCCGGATTGAAAGATAATTTGCCGATCAATGACAGCAACCAAATCGGAACAGAGGAAACCTTTATGTCGGGATGCACAATCGAGCAATACCTGTTAAGCGCCTCCGACATTGTCAATGCTTCGGGACCATAAACGAAGAGTCTCCTGTTCGCCGCTTCGGGTAGTTGAAATGCCCTGGAAACCATCTTTGCGTAATCACTTGAAGCAAGCCAATGCAAACGGTGTGGTTGCTTTCCGATAATCATGGCACGATTACCTCTAACGGCAAGAGGCAGAGATTCCATAATATGTGTTGCGCAAAAGATTGTATAGGGGACACCGCTGTCACGGATGGCTTTTTCCGCTTGAAGCTTTGCTTTAACCATAGAAAACCACGCATTCTCTTCAAAGGTTGCCGCGCCGGACAGATATGTTATACGTTCCACTCCCTTGATTGCAGATACCTTGGCAATGTTAGCTGTACCTTTATATTCGATTCGGTCGAAGTCCTTGACTTTAGGGCCGCCCTTCAAGTTGATATGGACCCCGAAGCATCCATCGATGGCGTTTTCCAATGAAGAAGGATCCTCGACATCACCTCTAAAGTAATCGAATGAATCTCCAAGTTTCGTTTTGGCATTCTCCGGATTTCGCGTTAGAACACGAACAGCATATCCGTCTTTATGTAATTGCCGCGCAACCGGCATTCCAAGCATTCCGGTCGCGCCTACAACGAGGACAGATTTATCCATGACCATTATCTCCTTTCCGTACTTCTAAGCATAATGCCACAGTAGAGTAAAAATCCAGTGTAATACTTTGTTATGTATTTTACACTTTATCCAACTTAAGCGGCTGCAATGTGGTGAAAATAATACAGTTTAAGGTGCGCATTACCGGATGAACCGCTTTATTAGATATGCTATACCTATCAATAAATTCAATAGCTCAGCAGCCGGACCTTGCGGAGATTGAAATATCAACCCCCGAACCATGGGATTTATTACGAGGTGGTCTACAATGGCATATCCATTCCGTGAAAGGCTCAGGGAAAAGACCCTGCTCTGTGACGGGGCCATGGGGACGATGCTGCAGTCCTCGGCCCTTCAGGTGGGACAGTGTCCCGAGCTTCTCAACATCCGGAGCCCCCAGGCCATTTCCGCCGTTCACCTGGCCTACATCGAGGCCGGCGCGGACATTATTGAAACAAATACCTTCGGCGGAAACCGGGTAAAGCTTTCCTCGTTCGGGCTTGAAGACCGGACTGAGGAGGTCAACTCCAGGGCCGTAAAGATCGCCCGGGATGCAGCGAACGGGCGGGCCATGGTGGGCGCGAGCATCGGCCCCACGGGGAGGTTTCTCAATCCGGTGGGCGACATGGATTTTTCTGAGGCCTTCGATGTTTTTCGCCAACAGGCCGATGCGCTCATCGAGGCCGGAGCCGACCTGATCCTCCTTGAAACCTTTTCCGATATCAAGGAACTGCGGGCCGCCATCATCGCCGTCCGTTCCCTCTGCAACATCCCCATCGTCGCCATGATGACTTTTGAACCTGTGGGGAAGACCCTCCTGGGGACGACTCCCGAGGCAGCCGCGGTCACCCTCGATGCCCTCGGGGTGGACGCGGTGGGCTCCAACTGCGGCCTGGGCCCCGAGGGCATACTTGACATCCTTCGCCGCATGGCTTCGGCGACAGACCTGCCCCTGGCATCCATTCCCAACGCCGGGATGCCCCAACTGGTGGAGGAGAAGACGGTTTTCCCGGGAACACCGGACCAGACGGCAGACGCCGTCGAGGAGTTGCTGGCTATCGGCACGGGGGTCATCGGGGGTTGCTGCGGAACCACGCCGGCACATATATCGAAGTTACGCGAGAAACTGGACCGGTCAGGCCTTCGGGCCCCAAGGACCCTGACCGACCCCAAAGCAACCAGGCTTTCATGTCGTCAATCCGTCCTCTTTCTCGGGGGCAACAGCCCGATTCGGGCCATTGGGGAGCGGCTCAATCCCACGGGCAGGAAGACCCTCGCACAGGCCCTGAAGGACGGAAGGATGGATCTTTACCGCGACGAGGCGCGTGCCCAGGTCGAGGCCGGCGCCGACATCCTGGATGTCAACGTCGGGGTTCCTGGAATAGATGAGGGCGCCGCCATGCGAGAGGCCGTCCTCATGGTTCAGCAGTCCTCCCCCGTCCCCCTGAGCCTGGATTCGCCGCGGCCCGAGGTCATCGAGGAAGGGCTTAAGGCCGCCGACGGCAAGGTCCTGATCAATTCGGTCACGGGAGATTCGGAAAGTCTTGAAAAGGTCCTGCCTCTGGCGGTGCGGTACGGAGCGGCGGTACTGGGCCTTACGCTGGACGAAAGCGGGATCCCTTCCAGGGCGTCGGATCGCGCGGCCATAGCCAAACGGATACTCCGTGAAGCGGTCAGGGCGGGGATGAACCCCGCCGATATCGTAATAGATTGTCTGACACTTTCGGCCGGGGCGGAACAGGAATCGGTGTTCGAGACCATCAAGGCACTGAGAATGGTCCGCGAGGAGTTGGGCCTGAATACCATTTTAGGTATCAGCAACGTGTCCTTCGGGCTGCCGGCAAGGGAAAACCTCAACGCTGCATTCCTCGCAATGGCCGCGTCGGCAGGGCTTTCGGCCGCCATCATCAATCCTTTCCACAGTACATCCATGGCGATCATGGGCGCATCCAGGGTCATCCTGAACCAGGACTCCCAGGCCAGGGCATACATCCGGCTTTATTCGGGAGATGACGGGGGACCGGCCGCGGTCCGGAATGATGATGGCGCCGCGTCCCCCGAGGAGATGCTGTCAAGGTCCATTATTCACGGGGACCCCGACCAGGCGCGCAAGCTGTCTGCGGAACTTCTGGATGGGGGAACTCTCCCCATGGAGATCGGTGAGGGCATCCTCATCCCGGCCATGTCCGAGGTGGGTTCCAGGTTCGCCTCCAACGAGTATTTCCTGCCCCAGGTCATCATGTCGGCCAGGGCCATGAAAGCCGCCTTTGAGCCCATCAGAAAAAAGCTCAAGGGCGAGGGCCTGCCGTCTCGTGGGCACATCCTCATGGCCACGGTGGAGGGCGACATCCACGACATAGGCAAGAACATAGTCATTACCCTTCTGGAAAACTACGGCTACGAGGTGTACGATCTGGGGAAAAATGTCCCAGCGGAAAAAATTGTCCGGGCGGCCAGGGAGAAAAAGATCGACGCCATCGGCCTCTCGGCCCTCATGACAACCACTATGGTCAAGATGAAGGAAGCCGTTCATGATCTGAAAACGGCGGGGATCGAAATTCCCGTCCTGATCGGGGGCGCGGCCGTGACCGATGATTTCGCAGAGGAGATCGGGGCGGACGGCTACGCCGGGGATGCCACGGCGGCGGTGGATATTTTCAGGCGTCTTATCGATGAGGAGAAAAAACGGTGACCGGCCCGAATAGAGCCCGCCGCCCGAGCGAGGGCTCTCGATATGTCCTTTGACCTTCGACAGATACGCGCCCTGAGCGCAGTTGCGAAGTACGGCGGTTTTTCAAAGGCATCCAGGGAGGTGGAGATAAGCCAGCCGACCTTAAGCACGCACATCCGGAACCTTGAAAAGGATCTGGGGGTCAGGCTGCTCGACAGGACCGGCAGAACGGTTACACTGACACCTGCGGGCGCTGTTTTTGTCGATTACGCCGACAGGATCCTGAGCCTTTGCCAAGAGGCGAGTCAGGCCGTCAGCACCTTCATGGAAGAGATCAGGGGCGAGGTGGCGATCGCCTCCAGCACGGTGCCCGGGGAGTATCTCCTCCCGCGCCTCCTTACCTTTTTCAGCCGGCGTTTTCCGGAGGTCCGGGTCAAGCTCGCCGTCGGCGATTCGCAGGCCGTAATGGAGCGGGTCCAGAGCGGCAGCGCCGCCTTCGGCCTCGCTGGAACCGAGGCCTCACACCCGTCGCTTCATTCGGACCTTTTCAGAGAGGACAGGATCATCCTCGTGGCCGCCCCCGATCTGATCAAAAAGGAGCCGATTCCGCCGCTGGTGGAAAAAGAGGATCTTCAGCGCATCCCGCTCATTCGAAGGGAATCCGGCTCAGGGACCCAGATGGCGGTGGAGGCGGCGTTGAGGGATTCCAATATCAAGCCGGAAAGCCTTCCCTGGATCGCCACCTTAGGCAGCACCAGGTCTGTGCTCGAAGGGTCCCTCACAGGGATGGGGGCGGCCTTCCTTTCCGGCATGACGGTTGAAAAAGAGATGGAGTCGGGAGAACTCATGGAGCTGCAGGTCCCATGGCTGGAGGTGAAGCGCGGGTTTTTCATTGTAACCCATCGATCAAGGAGCCTTCCCCCTGCCGCTCAATGCCTTCTGGAAAACCTGACCGGATCTTCCGGTTGAACATGCCGGTCGGGTCTTGAAGTAATGAGCAGGAGTTATATAATCATCGGTTGATAACCCCAGAAAACGCTGGTGCAAACAGGGGGCACAATATTGAGGACAGGTACGATACAAGATGATCACAGGATATAACACCGACATCAAACACGGCGGAACGGTCTACCACGTCCAGACGGAAGATGGCGGCGACAAACACCCGGTGATTGTAAGCCTGATATACCAGGGAGGGCGGATTCTCGCCTCCAAGAAGACAAACTACGCCGAAATCATCGGCACGGAAGGTTTCCTGACACGGTTGCGTACCCTGCTGGAGAAGCAGCATCGTGCCATGATACAGGCCGTAAAAGCCGGGGCCATCCCCGACTCGACCCCCCCCGATCCTTCCACACCTGCTCCCCCGTCTCCGGCTCCGACCCCTGAGGCTCCCCCGCAGGTCGCCACACCGGTCATGAAAACGCCTGACGCCGCCCCGGGACCGGTGCATTCCCCTGAACCTTTCAGGGAGAAAAATCTGGATCAGGTGATTCTTGAATATCTCGCATCCGAGATGGACGAGGACTAATGGACTCCGCGACTGAATGATTCAGCTATTTCACGTCAGCAAATATTATCAGAAAGACGTACCCGCCCTGTACGAGATGAATATCCACGTTCCCAAGGGCGATTTTGTTTTCATCACCGGCCCAAGCGGGGCGGGTAAAAGCACCCTTCTGAAGCTTATCTTCGCCGAAGAAAGGCCGACAAAAGGACAGATACTCGTCCACGGCCGCAATATCGCGCGCCTGCCCAACTCGAAGATCCCGACGCTGAGAAGGGAGATCGGGGTGGTGTTTCAGGACTTCAAACTTCTGCCCAACCGAAATGTTTTTGAAAACGTCTCCCTGGCCCTGGAGGTGCTCGGTATCCCCAGGCGGGAGACCAGCCGACGGGTATGGCTTATCCTCAAGCGCCTTGGTGTCCACCACAAGATGAGGGCAAACCCGTTGACCCTTTCGGGAGGGGAACAACAGCGGGTAGCCATTGCCCGAGCCCTGGTCAACGAGCCCCTTATCCTCATCGCCGATGAACCAACCGGAAGCCTTGATAACGAGGCATCCCGGCATATCATGGAGATTTTTTCCGACGTAAATGCCCGGGGAACCACCGTTATTGTAGCAACCCACGACATCGACATGGTCAATAACATGAGCAGGGATGTCATTCACCTGGAAAACGGAAGCGTTGCGCGGGGAGGGATACCCTGAACCGACTCGTATCTTCCCTTTTCAGGGCCATGGCCAACCTCAGGCAGAGCTGGGTCAGCAGCATGATAACCACCGGTATAATCGCCATCAGCCTCCTGATGGTGGGCAGCTACCTCCTTCTGGCCCACAACCTTCAAGACGTTGTGGAGCAGTGGAAAGGGGATGTCCGGATAACCATCTATCTGAGGGACGGTTTCACCGCTTCGGATGTGAACGCCCTGATCGACAGGGTGTCGGGATTTCCCGAGATGGAATCGGTAACCTACGTTACCAAAGAACAGGCGCTAGAGGAGTTTAAAACCATGCTCGGAGGGGAAAAGGATCTCCTGGATGGCCTGGACGAAAAACCGCTGCCGGCGAGTCTGCGCCTGACGCCGCGCAGCGAATACCGGAACGTGGAAGGGATTCGTTCCATCCTCTCCAGAATCGGCGATGATCCATTGGTAGAGGAAATCGCTTATGGGAAGGACTGGCTTCAGCGGCTTGAAAAAGTCATGAAAGTGGTCAACCTCATCGCCGCAGTCCTGGGCGGCATCCTCTGCCTGGCGGCCATCTTTATCATCTCCAACACCATCAAGCTGACCGTTCTGGCCAGAAAAGAGGAGCTGGAAATAATGCGCCTCGTCGGCGCCACGGAGGGATTTATCCGCACACCGTTCCTCATAGAGGGGCTGATGCAGGGTCTCGCAGGGTCGATAATTTCCATCGGGCTTCTGGTGATTTTGTTCCAGGTTCTTGTAACCAGGATAGACCCGACGGTTTTTCAGATTCTGGGAATCGCCTCTCTCCGTTTCCTCACTCCCGCCACTGTCCTTACCATCATTGTTGGAGGCATGACGTTAGGTGGGGTGGGGAGCCTGGCGTCTGTGGGGAGATTTTCCAGGTGATTCGGCGGCCTTTCGCCTCTTTAACCCCTATTTTCGCTCTGTCCGTCTTCCTCCTGTTCACCTGGATCATGCCTGCCGCCGCCGCCGGAAATGACGCTGGAGGGTCCATCGAGAAAACCAGGGAGAAGCTTCAGGAGATTGAGAGGAAGAAACAAACCGCCATAAAAAAAGTTCGGCAATCCAAAGGCAGAGAGAGGACAATTCTCGGTGAACTCGAAGCGTTGGACCGGGACATCGGGGCCAAGAAAAAAAAGGTAGGCATACTGCGGCGGGATGAGGGTGAATTGCGTACGGATATCGATCATGCGGAGAAAAACCTGAAGTCTATCGCAAAAAAACGGGAATCGGCGAGAAGTCGGCTCATGGCAAGAACCACCGCTCTTTACAAAGCAGGTAATGTGAGCTATCTAGGGGTGATTTTAGGCGCCGGCGGGATTAACGATCTGACACGCAGGCTATACTACCTCAGAAAGGTTTCGTCCTACGATTCTGAGCTTTTTCACCGCGCGGCCAATCTCTATCGTCAGGAGAAGCAGGAGGAAAGTCTGCTTCTCAAAAAGAAAAAACGCCTGGTCGAAACTCGCCGGAACCTGGAATTGGATCTTTCGGTTCTTTCCCGAAAAAAACGGTCCCGGGATATTCTTCTGGCTTCCGCGAGAAATGACAGAAAAAGGTATTCCGACCTTATCAATGAATTGGAGGCATCTTCCAACCGGCTCATCCAGCTTATCAAGGCTCTTAGTCAACAGGCCGAAACCGGTGAATCGGCCTTCCCCATGCTCAAGGGGGCGTTAAAGCGTCCCGTCTCGGGCAAGATCGTGGTGGGTTTTGGAAAGAACAGGAACGCCAGATTCAACACATTTACCCTGTCGAGAGGAATCACTATCCGCTCGGCGGAAGGAACACCCGTCAGGGCCGTCTTTAAAGGAAAGGCCCTGTTTGCAGACTGGTTCCGGGGATACGGCAGGATCGTCATCCTGGATCACGGGGGAGGTTATTACACCCTCTATGGCCACCTTTCGGCCATCGACGTGAAGATAGGCCAGGAGGTTGACACAGATGAGGTGATCGGCCTCGCCGGAGAGAGCGGTTCTCTGGAAGGCCCCGCCCTTTATTTTGAGATCAGGCACCACGGGAAACCGGTGGACCCCATACCATGGTTTTCCGGTGGATGAATAACAGGAGGAAACAATGAAGCGTTTTCGCTGGGTTAAGATTGGAACTCTGATCGCTCTCCTTTTCCTGCTCGGCATATCGACAGGCGACTACCACCCCATTCCGGATGCCCAGGCCTTTGCCGGGACAGGCGGGTCAACCTACGACCAGATCAAGGTCTTCTCCCAGGCCCTTTCCATCGTTCAGCGGAACTATGTGGATGTCCCCGACACCAGGGAGATGGTGCGCGGAGCCATCAAGGGAATGCTGCGTACTCTTGATCCCCACAGCTCATTCATGGATCCCGACATGTACAAAGAGATGCAGATCGACACTACCGGTGAGTTTCAGGGTGTCGGCATTACCATCGGAATTCGGGAAAACATCCTTACCGTGATTGCCCCTATCGACGACACTCCCGCCTTCAGAGCCGGCATCCTGGCAGGGGATAAGATTATCAAGATCAAGGACAAACCCACAAAGGACATGTCCCTCATGGAAGCGGTAAAACTCATGCGGGGGCCCAAAGGAACGGATGTAACCATCACCATCGTTCGCAAGGGTGCGGACAAGCCCATTAATTTTACCATTACCAGGGATGTCATCCCTCTTATCAGCGTCAAGACAAAGGAAGTCGGTAATGACATAGGGTACATCCGGATTACCCAGTTTCAGAAGAAGACCATGGAAGAATTTGACAAGGCCTTAAAGAAGGTCCGGAAGGACAAGAAGGATTCCTTCAAGGGGCTTATTATTGACCTCAGAAACAATCCCGGCGGCCTCCTGATGTCCGCCATAGACATAGCCAACAGGTTCATCACCTCCGGACCCATTGTCTCCACCAAGGGCCGGCTGAAGAACCAGAACTATTCCTATAATGCCCAGAAGAAGGGAACGGAGCCGGATTATCCCATCGTAGTTCTGGTAAACGGCGGTTCCGCAAGCGCCTCCGAGATCGTCGCCGGCGCCCTGCAGGACGATAAAAGAGCCATCATCATGGGAACAACAACCTTCGGAAAAGGGTCGGTGCAGACCATCTACCGACTGAGTGACGGATCAGGAATGAGGGTCACAACCGCCAAATACTACACCCCCAGCGGACGTTCCATTCAAAATACGGGCATTGAACCCGACATCGTCGTTGAAAACCATACCGGAAAGTCCACAGGCCACATAAGGGAAAAGGACCTCGCCGGGCACCTTGCCAACGAGCAGTTAAAGGGAAAAAAGAAAGCAGCGGAAGGAAAAGATAAAGGGGCCGCTCCTCAAATGGACCTGGTCCCGGACAATCCCAAGGACGATGAACAGCTTATGAGAGCCGTGGACCTTCTGAAGGGGCTGGATTTTTTCAGGAACAACCAGCCGCCTGGGACTCAGGGGAAATCGGAGAAAACAACTGGGCAATAAATCATCCGCCGGCAAGCAAGGCCGAAACAAAGGGAAAAGCAGAAAGAGACAAAAGACAGCAGCCCGTTGGATAAAAGGCGGTGAAAAGGCCTTACTGCTCGGTGGATTACTGGCCGCACTCCTTTTTCTGGTCCTGTTTTTCAGGCCGCCGACAGCGCCGCCGCCCCCTCGGCCCCCTATACCGGCGCCGATCCCTGTGCCCCCGGTAAAGATCAATATTTTTTGCGTCATTATCGACGATCTGGGGCACAACCGCGCTGCGGCCGCCCCGTTTCTGGAACTCGACCAACCGGTTGCACTCGCATTTCTTCCCATGCGGCCGCACTCGAGGGAACTCGCCCGGGAGGCCCATGAGACCGGAAAGACGGTCCTCCTTCATCTGCCCATGGAACCCGTCGGATACCCGACGGTAGATCCCGGAAAAGGGGCAATCCTCGTGAGTTTTCTTCCCGATGAAATCGAGCGGACCATCACGAATGACCTCGAGGAGTTTCCTTTCGCGGCGGGAATAAACAACCACATGGGGTCAAAAGCCACATCTGGCGAACGCACCATGCTGGCCGTTCTCAACGTTATCAAGAAGAAAGGGCTGTTTTTCATTGACAGCAGGACCTCCGCCGACACTGTCGCCTACAAGCTCGCCAAAGGCATGAAAATGTCCACAGGTGAAAGGGACGTGTTTCTGGACAACGAACGGACACCCGAAGACATTGACATTCAGGCCGGAAAACTTCTGGACAGGGCGGAGGAAAGGGGTTGGGCCATCGGCATCGGGCATCCATATCCCGAAACCGCGGATGCCTTGAGAAGGCTGGCTGAAGAGGCCCGGCGGCGGGGCATCCGGTGGGGTACGGTGGAGGAGGTCCTGGCTCGTGCTGATTCTGGGAATTGAGACATCCTGTGACGATACGGCCGCAGCCGTCGTGCGGGATGGCGGGGAAGTCCTGTCATCCATCGTTTCCTCTCAGGACTCGGTTCATGCCCCATACCAGGGAATCGTCCCCGAGATGGCCTCACGCTGCCATCTTGAACGCATTGACGGTGTAGTAGCAGCAGCCTTTGATGAAGCGGGCACAAACCCCGCGGAGATGGATCTTGTCGCCGTAACGGCTGGCCCCGGCCTGCTCGGCTCCCTTCTGGTCGGGCTTTCCTTTGCGAAGGGGCTATCGTTTTCCATTGGGCTGCCGTTGGTTGCTGTGGATCACATCCAGGCACACCTGATGACCATGGATCTCGCGGGAGGAACGCCGACCCCGTCGGTGGCGCTTGTGGCTTCGGGCGGCCATACCACGTTATTTGAAATCGGATCCGCAGGTTCCATCAAATCCGTGGGAAGAGCTCTTGACGACGCTGCCGGTGAGGCCCTCGACAAGGCCGCCAAACTGCTCGGCCTGGGTTATCCGGGGGGACCAGCGGTGGAAATAGCCGCGCTGAAAGGAAATCCGGAAGCCCTGACTCTGCCGCGCCCCCTCGTGGGCAAAGACAACCTGAACTTTTCTTTCAGCGGTCTTAAAACCGCCCTGTATACCTATCTGCTCAGGAATGGGTACCTGGGCACCGACACCGGGGCAGGAGACCGGCCGGCTCCGGACGTTGCTGATCTGGCAGCCTCATATCTTGCTGCCGTAATTGACGTCCTTGTGGCAAAGTGCAGACAGGCCGTTAAAAGCTGCGGGGTAGAACATCTGATCGTGACCGGGGGGGTGGCCAGAAACAGCCTGTTGAGAATCCGCATGATGGAGGCAGGGGTTATGGACGGGTTCAGGCCCCACTTTCCACCTCCATCACTGTGTTCGGATAATGCCGCGATGGTGGCTGCGATAGGATACCGCATGCGTGGCCGTGCAGGAACGGACATTCTGAGTCTGAACGCCTATTCCACCAAATCGCTTCGAATCCGCGGGCCCGTTCGAAAGGAACAATAGCAGATGAAAACACTCTCACTTTCCTTCCTTTTAGTAATTTTTCTTTCAGCCTGCGCAACGATTCCGGCAGTCAATGGGCCGGAGGCGCTCCCCGAGGGGCACCCCTCCGTGGCCGCACACCCGGGATCCGGGCAAAGGGGAACGACCACCCGGCAGTCGGAGGCCTACACCCATTTCATCATGGGGATAATCGCATCCGGGGCCGGCAGGCGTGACGAAGCCATCCTGGATTTTGAAAGGGCCGCCAAACTTGACCCTGCGTCTGACACCATCCTGATGGAACTGCTCAAGCTCCAACTGGACGCAGGAAGAAAGGATGATGCATGGGAAACCGCTCAGAAGGTCATGAAAATCAACCCGGACAGAGCAGAGATCCATACTTTCATCGGAAGAACTCTTGCTGAAAAGGACGAACCGGCTGCAGCGACAGAACACTTTAAGAGGAGCATCGAACTTGACCCGGAGAGCATAACCCCCTACATCCTGCTCGCCGAAACCTACGAAAAAACCGGAGATTGGGAGAAGGCCCTGGGAACGCTCAAGAAGCTTGCCGCACACGAAAATCACTCGGCGATAGCCTATTACTACATGGCGCAGATCCAGGCCCGCCGGGGCAAGTCCGGTGAGTCACTGATGTTCCTGAAGAAGGCCATTGAGCGGAATCCTTCCTTCCTGTCGGCCATCAGCGAACTCGCAAAGATCTATGAAAAGCAGGGCAGTCCCGACAAAGCCGAAAAACTCTACAGGGGATTCTTGAAGACCAACGGGGAAGAGACCAGCGTAAGACAGCTGCTGGTGCACCTGCTGGTGAAGGAGGAAAAATTCGAAACGGCAAAACAGGAGCTTAAGATCATTCTTTCCCGGGAACCGGGCAACAGTAATGCCCTGCTGATGATGGGGCTGGTGAACGCACAGGAGAAAAACTTTAAAGAGGCCCTTTTCTTTATGAAAAAGGCAAAGGTTTTAGCTCCCTCAAATTACGAGATTACCATGGAGGTGGGGACACTTCAGAGGAAACTTCATCGTTACAACGAGGCCATAAAGACGTTCGGTGAGGCCGCGCTGCTGGCGCCGAAACGCTACGAGCCTCATTTCTACATTGCTGTCGTCTACGATACCATGGGGAATCGGACAGAGGCCCTGAAGCATCTTCAGACGGCCATTTCGCTGGAACCGGGCAGGACCTCCCTCATTGCCTTCAAGGGGCAGGTTCTGGCGGACATGAAGAGGTATGATGAGGCTATTACACTACTTGAGGAGGGTGTGAAGAAAAAACCCGGGGACTCCTCTCTCCTCTACCAACTTGGGATCGTATACGACCGCAGAGGAGATTTCTCCAAAACCGAGGAGATAATGCGGAAAATCATCAAAATGGACCCCTCCCACCACGATGCCTTGAACTACCTGGGCTACTCGTGGGCCGAGAAGGGAATCCACCTCGACGAAGCCCTCAAATTTGTAAAAAGGGCATTGGACCTCAAACCGGGCGCCCCATATATAATGGACAGCCTTGGCTGGGTCTACTTTCGGTTGGGCCGCTACACAGAGGCGCTGAAGTATCTTCTGAAGGCTGAGGGGGGGATGTCAAAGGATCCAACGGTCCTTGGACATATCGGGGACACGTACCGAAAGATCGGAGAGATGGACAAGGCTGTGGAATATTACCAACGCACACTTAAAGCCGACCCGGACAATGATCGTATACGCAAAGAACTCCGTAAACTGGGTCAATCCCCTGCCGGACAATGAGAACCCGCCTCCGCACATTTTTCACCCTTTGCGCCATTGCCGTTTTCCTGACCTCCTGCGCCCCGGTTGAGATTAGGCGGATCAGATCTGTCGATCCCAAACCGTTCCTTGATATCCTGAGGGACCGGTCCCGTATGGCCGGAGCTTTTTCGACAACCATGCGGATGAATTTCACAGAAGACGGCCGGCATTTTTCCGGGAAAGCCTACCTTCTTGTTTCCCAACCCCAGCACTTCCGTCTGGAGATCCCGGGAATCCTGGGAAGCACCCTTCTTCTCATGGTGGGTGACGGGAAGGATGTCTGGGCGTACTATCCCAGGGACGGCGCCGCCTACCGCACATCCGCCCACGGGATGGCCCTTTCTCCCTACCTTCCATTTCCCTTTCCGCTGGACCCGGCCTGGATCCCCTTCCTGGTGACAGGATCGCTGCCGCCCGACTTTGATTACTCCGGGGCCATGGCCTACGAGCTGGATTCTGGAGGGATCGAGCTTTATCTTGATGTCCGGGATTGGGGGTCCTGGCAGTACATTTTTGGACCCGGCCCCGTCCCCTATCCCATTGAACTGTCCGCCCGGGTCAGGGGAGGGACGATAACGGTCGTAAACTCCAGGGAAGCGCCGTACCTGCCCATCAGGTTCCGATTCCGGTCGGATACTGCCACGCTAAAAGCAACGCTGGAGGACTCCAGAATTTTGGAAAACGCCCCCCCGGGGGCTTTTTTGCGCCCGATCCCCCCCAATATACCTGTACACGACCTCGAGACCGACCAATGATAAGGCTCCTGGCTCCCGCTAAACTGAACCTGACTCTCCAGGTTCTGGGCAAACGCCCGGATGGATACCACAGTATTGAAAGCCTCGTTCAGAAGGTGGATTTCTACGACAGGATCATGCTTGAAAGTTCCTCCGATGGAAAGATTACGCTCCGGTGCAGCGATCCAACACTGCCCACGGATTCCGGAAACATCGTCCAAAGGGCTGCTGAGCTGCTCCGGAAGTCGGCCGGCATTCCAGCCAGGGGAGTCCGGATCCATCTGGACAAGCGCATCCCCCACGGGGCAGGGCTCGGGGGGGGCAGCAGCGATGCGGCCGCCGTACTCCTGGGCCTGGACCACCTGTGGCAGCTTTCCCTCGACAGGGACATCCTCCTGGACATTGCAGGGCAGCTGGGTTCGGATGTTCCCCTCTTTCTCCATCCATCACCGGCGGTCATCCGTGGGCGGGGAGAGATTGTCAAACCATCCGATCTCCGGATTAATGCTGCCTTTGTTATCGCCTACCCTGCCGTGGCGGTTTCCACCCAGTGGGTTTATTCCAATTTCCGTTTGACAAAAAGCCCGGGGAAATATAGGATTTCTCCACTTTCCAGAGTTGCGGGAAAAGAGTTGCCCCCGGGTATGTGGGGAGGTTTCCTCGTCAACGACCTGGAAACCTGTGTTTTTGAGCGGTTTCCTCAGGTCAAGAGATGCAAGGAAGTCCTGATCCGACATGGGGCAAGGGCATCATTGATGTCGGGGAGCGGTTCCGCTGTTTTCGGGCTTTTTGAAAACATGGGTGACGCGCAGGAGGCCGCCCGGAAAATAATCGAGGTGGAAAGGTTCGATGCGATCGTCGCCCGGGCCATTTTTTCGTAGACGCCGGTAATCCGGAATGGACATTATTACGGCCCTGTCAGGGTCAAACCTCCGGGTTTCAAAATACGACAACAGTGAAGGGATGGTGCGGGGATGGACATAACGGACGTAAAGGTATTCCCGGTGGAGGAGGAAAAGCTGAAGGCCTATGCCACGATCACTTTCGATAACTGTTTCATCGTCAGGGACCTGAAGGTCATCAGCGGGAACAAAGGTTTTTTTATCGCGATGCCCAGCAAGAAGCGTAAGGACGGCACCTTCAGGGACGTAGCCCATCCCCTGAACAGTGAGACCAGAAAGTTGATTGAGGAGGCGGTTCTCAGGGTATACGAACAGGAGGCGGAAGTCGTTATCCCCGAACCTGCCGGCCCCGATGTGGATTCCGAACCGGAGCCTGCCCGGAATCCGGATGTGAACCTGGCCGAAGATCCGGCGGAAGAATCCCCGGCGGAAGAATCCGTGGACACGCTGGAGGAATCCACCCCTTCGACTGCGGAGGCAGGCGCCACTGAACCCGTCGAGGATACGGAACCGGAACAATTACCGACCGACAACCCGACTATTGAACCCACGGACGACCCGGAGAAAGCGTTCAGCTACGAGGAATAACTGCCCCGTTTTTTTGGAAGGAGCACTTCGAGGGCCGGGGGCGCTGGGGAGAATAACCCTTCCTGGGGCGTCGACAAATGGTAAGTCACGGGACTTTGGCTCCCGCATTTGTAGGTTCGAATCCTACCGCCCCAGCCAGACAAACGACATAGCCGGCACTGACGGCACGGAACTATCATGACAAACAGAATAAAGCTGTTCACAGGCAACGCAAATCCTGAACTCGCACAGTCCATCTGCAGCAATCTGAACGAGCCTCTGGGCAATGCGGTGGTCCGTGATTTTTCCGACGGGGAAATCATGGTTGAGATCTCCGAAAATATTCGGGGAACGGACGTGTTCGTCATTCAGTCCACATCAAGGCCCGGAAACAGGACACTGATGGAAATGTTGATCCTCATCGATGCGCTCAAAAGAGCGTCCGCATGGAGGATAACCGCGGTTATCCCCTATTTCGGATACGCGAGACAGGACCGGAAGGTGGCCCCCAGAGCGCCCATAACCGCTAAACTGGTGGCGAACCTGATCACCGTAGCCGGATCTGACCGGGTTCTTACCATGGACCTGCACGCCGGTCAGATACAGGGCTTTTTTGATATCCCCGTCGACAACCTCTACGCTGCCCCCGTCCTCCTTTCCTACCTGGACAGACTGCACCTGGAGGACATCGTGGTTATTTCACCCGATGCGGGCGGGGTAGAAAGGGCGCGTGCCTTCGCCAAAAGGCTGAAAGCCGGCCTGGCCATTATTGACAAAAGAAGAACCGGGCCCAATGTCAGCCAGGTAATGCACATCGTCGGTGATGTGAAAGGGAAAGATGTCGTCATTGTGGACGACATTGTCGACACCGGCGGGACACTGGTCCAGGGCATGGAATCCCTGTTGGAGGCAGGGGCCCGCCGGATATTTGCGTGTGCCACGCATCCGGTCTTTTCCGGATCCGCCATTGAGAGGCTTGCTCAGTCTCCCGCTGAACGGATCATCGTTACGGACACGATCCCGCTGCAGCCTGAAGCAAAGGAGTGCGACAAGATAGTCCAGTTGAACGTTGCCGGAATCCTGAGTGAGGCGATCCGAAGGACACACAACCATGAATCGGTCAGTTCCCTCTTCGTCTGAAGGGGTTAAAAGGAGGAGTTACCAGCATGCAAGCTTTAAAACTTTTTGCCGAACTCCGTGAGGATTCCGGAAAAGGCGTTGCCAGAAAGCTTCGCCGGGACGGGAAAATCCCGGCCGTTCTCTACGGCCGGGGTGAGGTCACCATATCTCTGGTCCTGAATTCCGATGAACTATCGCACCTGCTTGCCGGTGGTAAGGCAACTACAAACATTCTGAAGCTTCAGATCGGGAAGGACACAAAAACGAGCGGTAAAGATGTCCTTATCAGGGAGATTCAGAGACATCCCTTCAGAGAATATATTTACCACGTCGATTTTCAGGAGATCGCCCTGGATGAAACGCTCACCGTAAAGGTTCCAGTGATACTCGTAGGTGAATCCAAGGGTATCACGATGGGCGGCAACCTGGCGTTCAACCGGAGGGAGTTGGAGGTCTCCTGCCTTCCCGACAGTATTCCTGAGTCCATCACCATCGACATCAGCGACATGGACATTGGCGACTCCGTCCATGTGGAGTCGCTGGAAGCGCCTGAGGGGGTTACCATACTTCATGACGTCAACTTCACTATCCTCACCATCGTAGGAGCCGCCGCCGAGGAGGAAGAGGAGGAAGAGGCCATCGAGGATGAGGAATCGACCGAACCCGAGGTTATCAGCAAGGGCAAGGAAGAGGAGGAAGGCCAGGAGGATTAGGCGCCGATATCCTCTTGACCGACCATCTGCATGTGGCTTATCGCTGGGCTGGGAAATCCCGGCCCCAAATATGAGGGAACGCGACACAACCTGGGTTTTCAGGCATTAGAACTCATTTCGCGAAGGTGGAAAATTCCTTTCGCCCGGTGTTCCGGGTTCCTCGACCAGGGCCGGGGGCGGCATGGGGGAAAAGACATCCTCCTGGTAAAACCCCAGGGATATATGAACAGGAGCGGCGAGGTTCTTGCCCCCCTTGTTCGCAGAGAGGGGATTGAGGAGAGCCGAATCGTCGTCATCTTCGATGACATGGATCTCCCCCTGGGCACCTTGCGTTTCAAAAAAAAGGGGGGCAGCGGCGGGCACAGGGGCGTGGATTCCGTCATCCGCTGCCTAGGGTTCGAAGGCTTCAAAAGGATCAGGCTTGGAATCGGCAGACCGGGCAACATCGGGAAGGACGTTGATTACGTTCTTTCAGAAGTCACCCGGAAGGAAGCTCCTGTTGTGGGCAGAATGCTGGAGGCCGCCGCCGACCTGGCTGGGAAGGTCATCTCCGAGGGGGAGATGGACACTATCACGATAAATTTAACAGATTCGGAGGAGGAGCTATGCGTTTGACTACCCTTGCCCCCCTGTTTGGCATTGCAGGCCTGCTGTTTGCCATGGGGATCTACAATTTTATCAAGAAACAGCCCGTAGGCACCAATTTAATGGCGGAGATCGCCGACGCGATTCACGACGGCGCGATGGTCTACCTGAGGCGTCAGTACACCATTCTGATTGCCTACATCATTGTGGTATTCGCGCTTCTCTGGTGGAAGCTGGAAGTGCAGACCGCGCTGGCATTCCTGGGCGGCACCTCCTGCTCCATGGTGGCCGGTTACTTCGGGATGAACGCGGCAACGAAAGCAAACGTCAGGACCTCCCAGGCGGCGACTGAAAGCGGCCAGGCCAAGGCCCTTAGCGTTTCCTTCGCAGGGGGGGCGGTCATGGGCGTGTCGGTGGCCAGCCTCGGGCTTTTGGGGCTGGGGATTGCGTTTTTCTTCTTCGGTGATCCCATCACTGCCAAGTATATCAATGGATTCGCAATGGGCGCATCGTCCATTGCCCTCTTCGCCCGTGTCGGTGGAGGCATCTTCACCAAGTCGGCCGATGTCGGCGCCGACCTCGTCGGAAAGATCGAAGCCGGGATTCCCGAGGATGACCCGAGGAACCCGGGGGTCATAGCCGACAATGTCGGTGACAACGTGGGTGACATCGCCGGAATGGGAGCCGATATATTTGAATCCTACGTCGGTTCCATGATCGCGACCATTGCCATCGGAGCGACATCTGTTTCCATCGCCCCTGCAATGCGAATGAGCTATATGGAACTGCCCATCCTTCTCGCCATGGCAGGGCTTGCATGTTCCGTTGTGGGAATTCTTTCCATCAAGGTCCTGGAGAGGATGTCCCCACAGGCGGCGCTGAGATACTCGACCTTTATCGGGGCGGGTCTGATGCTCGTTTCGGCCTATTTTCTGGTGCAGGCCACCGGCGTCAATTCCGGCATCTTTTACGCTATCCTCTGCGGCACCCTGGCGGGGATTCTCATTGGTCTCATTACAGAATACTACACTTCGGCCAAGCCTATCCGCCAGATAGCGGAATCCAGCCAGACCGGCCCGGCCACAAACATCATAACCGGCCTGGCAGTCGGTTACGAGTCGACGGCCGCCCCCATTCTGGTCATCGCCGTAACCATCTTGCTGGCGTCCAAAATGGCGGCTCCCGAGCCGCTGTACGGCATCGCTGTGGCAGCCGTTGGGATGCTGGCCACCGTGGGCATCACCATGTCGGTTGACGCCTACGGCCCCATCGCCGACAACGCAGGCGGTATCTCGGAGATGGCCGGCCTGGGGCCGGAGACAAGGAAGATCACGGACAGCCTCGATGCCCTGGGAAACACCACGGCCGCCATCGGGAAGGGATTTGCCATCGGTTCCGCGGCCCTGACGGCCCTGGCCATGTTTGCAGCCTACGCTGCCGCGGTGGGCCTGAAAAACATCAACCTCCTCGACCCCAAGGTGGTCGCCGGCATGTTCCTCGGGGGAATCGTTCCTTTTCTGGTCGCCGCGCTGACCATGACCTCTGTGGGCAAGGCCGCTTTCACGATGGTCGAGGAGATCCGACGCCAATTCCGTGAGATACCCGGGATCATGGACGGAACGGGCAAACCTGATTCGGCGAGATGCGTCGACATCGCGACCAGGGCCGCCCTCAAGGAGATGATCCTGCCCGGCATCATCGCCATCATCACTCCCCTGCTCGTCGGGCTTATACTCGGCAAGGAGGCCCTGGGAGGGACCCTTGCCGGGGCGACCGTCACAGGTGTTTTCCTGGCCCTGTTCATGTCAAACGGCGGCGGGGCATGGGATAACGCGAAGAAATACATCGAGGAGGGCCACTTCGGGGGCAAGGGTTCAGAACCCCACAAGGCCGCCGTCGTCGGGGACACCGTGGGCGACCCCTTCAAGGACACCTCCGGACCCGCCATGAACATCTTGATCAAGCTCATGTCGGTGGTCTCCCTGGTTCTCGCGCCGCTCTTTGTCGCGGTTACACCTCTCATTAAGTAGGATTCGGGCCACATTTTCTCTGGCGTAGAATGCCGACCCCTAATTGGGCTGGCATTCTGTTTTTTAGACCCCAGCTTGCCCTTGATTAGGCTCCTCAATTATGCTAGAAAACTACCGAACATACACAGTCTGTCCCTCCAAAGGAGGGAACTCCAACTCCTTGCTCCCGTTACCGGAACCCCCCGGTGGGTGGGGGCTGCAGCCCGAAAGGAGAAAATCTGCGTGAAAGGCTACGAGACGGTAATAATCCTCCACCCCGACCTCACTGAGGAGGAGGTGAAGGATCTCACTGAACAGTTTTCAAGCGTCATCACCGAACAGGGTGGTGAAGTTCGCAAATCCGATATCTGGGGACTCCGTAAACTCGCCTACAAGGTGCAGGGCCATGCCAACGGCAACTTCGTCTGTCTCCTGTTCACGGGACCCCCCCAGACCATTGCCGAGTTTGAGAGAAAACTGCGAATTTCCGAGCAAAATATCCGCTACATGACCGTTCGGGTTGAGGATCTGGACGCGGCCGAGAAGATCAGGCCCCACCTCCTGGACGACCCGACCTTATCCATAAGGGAAGGTTACAATGGCAGATTTTAACCGGGTAATCCTCATGGGACGCCTGACGCGTGATCCTGAACTGCGATACACTCCAAACGGCACGGCGGTATCCAATATTTCGCTTGCCGTCAACCGACGTTGGAAAGGTGATGACCAGACCAAGGAAGAGGTCAGCTTCTTCGATATCGTCGTGTTCGGCAAACAGGCGGAGAATTGCAGCGAATACCTGGAGAAAGGACGCCAGGTGTTGATCGAAGGACGTCTCCAGCAGCGACGGTGGGAAACCGATGACGGACAGAAACGGAGCAAAGTCGAGGTTGTTGCCTCCAACGTCCAGTTCCTCGGGTCCGGGAAATCCGACACAGCCCAGTCGGGCAAGGGGGGCAACGATTCGCCCCCTGAATTTGACGATAACGACATCCCCTTTTAAGGCACGTCCCAAGGAAACTTATCACCAACAGGGAAAAATAAAATGAAAAAACAGTTCATAAGACGGCGAAAAGTCTGTCACTTCTGCGTAGACAAAATTAATCACGTTGATTACAAGAACGCCATCGCCCTTAAGAGATATATTACCGATAGGGGTAAAATTCTGCCCAGCAGGATTTCAGGCAACTGTGCGAAACATCAGCGGATGCTCACACACGCCATAAAAAAGGCCCGCAACATCGCCTTTTTACCCTTTACGGTTGAGCGCTGAGAAAACCGTGACGGCTGCATCCCACAAGGAGGTTGTCTCCCTGTGGCTGCGCCTCCTGGGGTTTGCCCTGATCCCCCTTTCGGTCCAGGCATTCAGCCCGCCGCTGGGGGGCGCTCTTGCGGTCCTTACGCCCTTGCCTCTCGCATACGGAATGAAACGGCGGAATATTCCGGAAGGAATAACGGCCGTCGCGGCCGTCGCGTCGGTCGTTTTGATCGTCCAGGGCGCCGGGCCCGGGATATATTTCCTGGTTGAGACCATTCCCATGTGTCTGGGTATCTACTGGGTCGCGGGTTCCAACAGGCAGCCATACATTTCAGTGGCAATGGCGGTGGGTCTGGTAGCAGCATCAGCCCTGGCAGCGCTTGTTATCTACGGAGCCGTTTCCGGAGATGGCATGTCGGGGGTCTACAAAAAATCCCTGGACCAGATGGGTCTGATGATGAAATCTCTCCCCGCTGGAGGCAGCGCGGATATCTCCGCCGAGGATGCTGCACGGATTGCCTGGATTCTGGAAATCTGGAAGCGCATGCTTGTAGGGATCTGGCTGTCTACATTGATCCTTCTGATCAGCGTCTACTCGTCGGTAGTCAGAAGATGGGTCCAGGTATCGGAGGGAACGGCCGGGGACACGCCCAACTACTTCTCCACATGGGCGCTCCCTTTCCCGTTTGTAGGCGTCTTTGTCGGCCTCGCGCTCATGGTGCTGGCCAGCAAGGGAACGATCAGGGATGTGGGCCTGAACGCCATGCTGCCGCTTGCGACTCTTTACGGCGTTCAGGGCATGCTGGTCATGGGTCATTTGTTTGCCCGTTATTCACTCCCGTTATTCCTCCGGGCGCTGGTTCTTGCTTTTCTGGCCATGCAGCTGCCGATGGTCCTGATGCTGACAATTGCCCTGCTGGGATTGTTCGACACATGGTTCGACTTCAGGCGGCGGTTTCCCCTTGGAAAGGATACCGCCCCCCCTGATGTCACTTGAGTCCGTCATGATTTATTCTGGTGGATGCTGGACCGGCATCACGTTTTTTGTGCTTTTACCCTGTGCCGCTCCGTGTACCCTGTGTTAAATTGGTTTTTTCCTGTTACGATCTTCATCCAGGCACTCGTTTTCAGGATGAACCAACACTAAAAAATAACGGACAGAGGAGATAGACGATGAAGATTATACTTTTGGAAGACGTATCCAGCCTTGGTAAGATGGGAGACACGGTGGAAGTCCGGCAGGGGTATGCCAGAAATTACCTTTTTCCCCGCGAGCTGGCGGTTCAGGCTACGTCCAGAAACATCAAATCCCAGGAACACCAGTTGCACGCCCTTCGGCGAAAGGTTGAGAAAACACGTATAGATGCCCAATCGTTTGCTGAAAAGCTTTCCGAAGTTTCTCTGACGCTGACCAGAAAGGCAGGAGATGGAGGAAGGCTTTTCGGATCGGTAACCAACATGGACATTGGAGAAGCCCTGGCAGCCGAAGGGATAGATATAGACCGCAGGAACATTCTGCTTGAGGACAACATCAAGGAACTTGGTGAATTCGAGGTGCCTATCAAGCTCCACCAGGACGTTTCCGCTACCGTCAAAGTCGCAGTCGTCGAGGAAGCGAAAAGTGACGCTCAATAAGATGCCCCATGTCTGACCACGTTGATCCAAGGAAAGTCCCCCCCCAGAACCTGGAGGCGGAAAGAGCCGTCCTCGGCGCTATTCTTCTGGACAATCAGGTCATTTACTCCGTTATGGAGGCCCTCGAACCCAACGCCTTCTACCAAGAGGGCCATCGAACCATTTTTTCCTCCATGCTCGCCCTCAATGAGCGCGGGCAGCCCATCGATCTTGTAACACTCACCAACCGATTGAGATCTGACGGCCTTCTGGAACGTGCAGGAGGAGCAGGCTATATCCCTTCCCTTGCCGGGGGCGTACCCACATCCGCCGGAGCGGCTCACTATGCGAATATCGTCAAGGAAAAGGCAATCCTCAGGGATCTCATCACCACCTCCTCCGAAATCGTCGAGGAATGTTTCGATTCGCCCGGCGATGTCGATGAGATCATCGACGAGGCCGAGCGCCGTATATTCAAAATATCCGACCGAAGGATCGGCGCTGCGTTTTACTCCATTAGAGAGATCGTCAAGAGCAGTTTCAGCACCATCGAGGGCCTTTACGCCCGCAAGGAACATGTTACCGGAGTCCCCACCGGGTTTAAGGACATCGATGATCTGACATCCGGACTGCAGTCTTCCGACCTGATCATCGTCGCCGGCCGCCCCTCCATGGGTAAAACCGCCTTCGCCCTCAATATCGCACATAACGCCGCCTGCAAGAGTAAACTCAACGTTGCCATCTTCAGCCTGGAGATGGCCAGGGAACAGCTTGTGACGAGGATGCTGTGTTCCGAGGCGCGAATAGACGCTCACCGTCTGCGGAGCGGATATCTTGGAGATACCGACTGGCCCAAGCTGACCACCGCCGCCGGTCTCTTGTCGGAGGCCTCCATTTTCATCGACGACACACCGGCTCTCAGCGCCATGGAGATGCGGGCAAAATCACGCCGTATGAAAGCGGATAAGGGCCTTGACCTGGTCATTGTGGACTATATGCAGCTGATGCGCGGAAGAGGAAGAATCGACAGCAGGGAGCAGGAGATCTCTGAAATCAGCCGTTCGCTAAAGTCCCTGGCCAAGGAGTTGGCCCTTCCCGTCGTCGCCCTTTCCCAGCTCAACAGGGCAGTGGAAAACCGGCAGGACAAGAGGCCCATGCTGGCTGACCTGAGGGAGTCCGGCGCCATTGAACAGGATGCGGACGTCATCTTTTTTATCTATCGTGATGAATTCTACAACAAGGGATCCGCGGATAAGGGCTCCGCGGAAATCATCATCGGCAAGCAGAGGAACGGCCCCGTGGGCACCCGAAAGCTTGCATGGCTCGACAAGTACACCCGATTCGAAGATCTCACTGACCGCCAGACTTTCTAGGGGCTCCCATGTCGCATGCGAAGCTGCCAATACATGGAAATATGGCCTGCTGGGTTGAAGTTGACCTTTCCGCCCTGCGCCGTAACTTCAGGCTTGTCCGCCGACAGACATCCCCCGACACACCAATAATATCCATTGTAAAGGCCAATGCCTACGGCCATGGGGTTGTACCCATCGCCCGAACGCTTGTGGAGGAGGGCGCATCGATTCTGGGGGTGGCCAACGTGGATGAGGCCCGTGAACTGCGCGTTGCGGGTATTTCCGGCAGGGTAATGATCATGGGAAGAACCATTGAGGCCGAGCTTGAACAAGCGGTCAGATGGGGCGTAGAGTTGACTATCCCCCATACCGGACTCGCTGAAAAACTTTCGGAGATAGCTCTCCGCCGCGGCCGCCGGATGAAGGTGCACCTGAAGGTGGACACCGGCATGTCACGACTTGGCATTCCATGGCATAGCGCACTACAGGAGGCGACCGCAATTCGGGATCTGCCGGCCCTGGAGATAGCTGGTATCTACACTCATTTTGCCAATGCGGACCTTGCCGACGCCGGGATGACCGCGATCCAGATCGAAAGGTTCGAGGAAATACGGAACCGCCTTCGTGAGGCGGGATTTTCTGACAACCTTTACCACCTTGCCAACTCCGCCGCCGTCCTCACATCAAGATATCCCGAGGGCACCGGAGTCCGGCCTGGAATCATGCTGTACGGGGCTGCGCCTTCCTCTGAAACCGCCAGCGGCGAACTGTCACCCATCCTGACGTGGAAGTGTCGTGTCATACAGGTCAAGGATGTCCCTCCCGGCACCGGGATCAGCTACGGACACGACTTCATCACTTCCCGGGAGAGCCGTATCGCCACCATCGCTGTTGGATACGCGGACGGATATCCAAGATCCCTTACCAACTGCGGACAAGTCCTCCTCGGAGGGCGGCGTGTTCCAGTGGCGGGGCGGGTGACCATGGATATGACCATGGTAGATATTACCGGGATGGACGGTATTTTACCGGGGGAAGAGGCTGTACTGATAGGACGGCAGGGTGATGTGTCGGTAACAGCCGATGAGATCGCAGATCTTTGCCATACCATCAACTACGAAATATTCTGCGGCATTTCCGGCAGGGTCCCGAGGGTTTATCTGGATAGCGGTCTTGAAAGCTCCTGAAATCATGCGACTCGCCTCCCCTTTCGAATGGATCGGCGAACGAAGCCTCACATTTCTGGAGGAGACAGGGGACGGTTTTCTTCTGCTGATACGGGTCGTTCGCGGCATTTTTCACCTGCCGGTCCCCGTTCGCCTGACCATTCAGCAGATGGAGGAAGTGGGGGTCCGCTCCCTTCCTGTTGTCCTGGTTACGGGACTTTTCACCGGTGCAGTTCTGGCCCTTCAGACCTTCAGCGGATTCAAAAGATTCGGTGCGGAGGGCCTGGTCGGAACGGTAGTCGCACTGTCAATGACCCGCGAACTGGGCCCGGTGCTGGCAAGCATAATGGTGGCAGGCCGCGTCGGCTCGGCAATGGCGGCAGAACTGGGAACCATGAAGGTAACGGAGCAGATCGACGCCCTGGTCACCCTGGCTACAGATCCGGTCCGCTACCTGGTCGTACCCCGCTTCATCGCATCGATGATCATGCTCCCGTTTCTCGTGGTGTTCGCCGATCTGATAGGCATCGCTGGAGGCTATCTGGTATCAGTGACCATTCTTGGAACCGGCAGCGCCACCTACGTTAATCGGACCCTCCAATATCTGGAATTTTCTGACATAACAGCTGGTCTATTCAAGGCATCCATCTTCGGAATGATAATCGCGCTGGTGGGATGTCACATGGGGTTTCGAGCCGGCGGGGGCGCGGAGGGAGTGGGGAGAGCCACCACCAGAGCCGTGGTGGGGGCATCCATCCTCATCCTCATCTTCAACTATTTTCTCACGGCTTTCATGTTCTGATGAACGCACAACCGAAGATAAAGGTCAGGGGACTGGTAAAATCATTCGGGAAAAAACTTGTCCTCGATGGCGCCGAGCTTGACGTCATGAAGGGTGAAAGCCTGGTGGTAATCGGCGGAAGCGGGGTGGGGAAAAGTGTTCTGATAAAGTGCATCATCGGGATTCTGAAGCCCGATGCGGGGGAAATTGAAGTTGACGGCGCCCCCATCACGGGCCAATCTCCGGAGGAGATGGACCGGGTGAGAAGGAAGTTCGGGATGCTGTTTCAAGGAGCGGCCCTCTTCGACTCCCTGAGGGTCTGGGAGAATGTTGGCTTTGCCCTGATCCAGCATTCAGGTCTCAAGGACAGGGAAGTCCGGCGAATCGCCGAGGAGAAGCTCGGCAGAGTGGGACTGTCCGGCATCCTTGACCTATTCCCGTCCGAGCTGTCCGGCGGCATGCGCAAGCGGGTGGGGCTCGCCAGGGCCATCGCGACAGAACCCGAGATTCTCCTCTACGACGAGCCCACAACCGGTCTTGACCCCATTATGGCGGATGTCATCAACAACCTCATTGTCCAGCTGAGGGAGGACCTGGGGATTACTTCCATATCCATTACTCACGACATGACCAGCGCATACAGGATTGCCGACCGCATCGCCATGTTGTACAAAGGAAAGATCATCGAGAGCGGCACGCCGGAGGAGATCCGGACAACCGGCAACCCCTACGTTCAGCAGTTCATCAACGGCAGGGCGCAGGGGCCCATCACCGACGAACTGGAAACAAAACCGGGACAAATATAACGCGGAGAAGTACATGGCAAAATTCAGCACTGAAGCCCGCCTGGGAGTCTTCGTAATCGTCGGCTTTGCCATCTTAGTCTGGGGCACCATGAAGGTGACCCAACTCGGGGAAAAGGGCGGCTATGAACTGACGGCTGTCTTTGACGACGCCAGCGGCCTTGACATCAATGCGCCGGTAAGGATGGTGGGAGTTAATGTGGGCAGGGTAAAGGCCATAGATGTTTTTGAGCGCCGCGCCCGGGTCACCATGATCGTCGAGGATCGATTCAGCGTGGATCGTGACGCCTCCATGTCCATAAAAAACCAGGGGATCCTGGGAGACAAGTACATTCAGATCGAGCCCGGGACCGCGAAGAACTATTACCGTCCGGGCGACACGGTGGTGAATACCAGATCGTCCGTTGACCTGGACAAGCTGTTTCAATCGCTGGAATCCGCCGGACGGGACCTGTCCGGTCTCCTCAGCAGCCTGCGAAAGGTTTTCGCCTCCAGCGATGGAGAAAAGTCCCTTTCCCAGATCCTGAAGAACACCAGAGACCTTTCCGTCAACCTGAACCGCATGGTTCTCGAAAACCAGGAAAAGGTGAACCGGATTCTGTCCAACGTTGAAAGGCTCTCGAAGAACCTGAACGCCGTCGCATTGGAAAACAGGGAGCAGTTCAGAATGGCCATTTCCAACATCCGCCAGGTATCGGAAAACCTCAGGAATGACCTGCCCGCCCTCACATCAAAGCTTGGGAATGCTTCCGATGAGGTTACCGGGATCATCTCGGAAAACCGGGAGAAAATTAAATCCACCATCGAACGCATTCAGAGGGACTCGGAAATTCTTGGAACCACCCTGGAATCAGTCAGGTCAATCGCAGATCGCATCGAATCGGGACAGGGGACCGTGGGCAAGCTCATCAATGAGAAAGAGGTATACAACAACCTCAACGAGACACTTAAAGGGATCAGCAAGGCCGTCAAGAAAAAGGATGCGATCAAGTTGAAGTGGGACTTTTACGGGCACTATCTTGAAACACCCGATACGTTCAAAGGCTACGGAAGATTGGACATCATTCCCCAAAAGAACAAGTTTTATCGCCTCGAACTGGTAGATGATTCGGAGGGAAAACGGACATGGAGAAACATCACGACCACCACGACAACCGGTGGAACGACCACCATTAGCCAGACGAAAGAGGTCAAAAACGAGGACATATTAAAACTTTCGGTGGAGTTCGGCAGACGGTACACCGACACGGCCCTTCGCATCGGGTACATCGAGTCATCCTTCGGGGTGGGTGTGGACCAGTTTGCCATGAACGACAACCTTCGCTTCACGTTGGACGCCTTTGATTTCAGCCGAGATGAAAATCCTCACCTGACCGCCTACCTGGCCTACAAATTCATGAACTACTTCCATGTCGACCTTGGCGTGGACGATATTATCAACAATGTTCGTGACCCCGGCATCCTGGTAGGCCTCGGTCTCACCTTCAGGGACGATGATATCAAGTATATCCTCGGCAACGCCGGAATCCCCTGATCATGGCTGCGCCCAAAACCATTTTCGCTTGCCGGGAGTGCGGTGCCACCAGCCCGAAGTGGTTCGGTCGGTGCCCGGACTGCGGTGCATGGGGATCGGTTGAGGAACAACTCCGCCGATCTTTTGAGAGAGTAAATACCCTTTCTCCTTCGGCGGAGCCAGTCCCCGTTTCCCGCATCCCGGAGGACGCCGCCAAACGATTTTCCACTGGTTCGGCCGAGCTGGACAGGGTCCTCGGGGGGGGCATCGTACCGGGATCCGCCATTCTCCTGGGCGGGGATCCGGGCATCGGCAAATCGACCCTGCTTCTCCAGGCGATGTCCGCCCTCTCAGAGAACGGGAAAAAGGTTCTCTACGCCACCGCCGAGGAGTCCGCAAAGCAGATCGGGATTCGGGCCAGGAGAATCGGCGCCGAATCGGACAATCTTCTTGTGCTGGCTGAAAACAGTTTTCCATCCGTACAGGAAGCGATCCGCTCCACCGCTCCGGACGCCCTCGTCCTGGATTCAGTCCAGACTCTGTACCATCCGGACATACCATCCTCGGCGGGAAGCATTACCCAGGTCCGGGAGATAGCGTCCCAGGCCGTCACTCTTGCCAAATCCCGGGATATAGCCGTCTGGCTCGTAGGCCACGTGACCAAAGACGGGGCTATTGCCGGGCCGAGGGTCCTTGAGCACCTTGTTGACACGGTACTATATTTCGAAGGCGACTCATCCCACAACTACCGCATTCTGCGGGCGGTAAAAAACCGGTTCGGCTCCACCAACGAGATCGCCCTGCTGGAGATGACGGGACAGGGCCTCATTGAGGTCACGGACCCGTCGAGCCTTTTCCTCCCCTCCCCCGGACGACACTCCTCCGGTTCTGCCGCCGTCATGGGGATAGAGGGTACGCGGGCCATCATGGTCGAGATTCAGGCATTAACCGCCCCATCCCCATTCTCCAACCCCCGCCGCACCGTAACCGGGGCTGACATGTCCAGGGTCCTTCTTATTCTCGCCGTTCTGGAAAGAAAAGCGGGGGTTCAGATGAGCGGGCTGGATGTGTTCGTAAACGTCGCTGGGGGCCTGAAACTCACCGAACCTGCCGCTGACCTGGGGATCGCCCTTGCCATGGTATCCAGCATGCGGGAACGGTCTATCCACCCGAGGACGGGTATTTCCGGGGAACTCGGTCTGGCCGGCGAGGTCAGGCCTGTCCCACGTCTGGAGGGACGCCTCAGGGAGGCCGCAAGGATGGGCATGGAAAGAGCAATCGTGTCCGCCTCAGGCACAAAGCGCCTTCCCGAGGTCGACGGTATAAAGATCGTGCCCGTCCGGAACATCGAGGATGCCCTTGATGCGGCTTTCAACTAGACGCCTCCCTATCGTTCTTGCCCTTCTGATCCTCCTCTCGGGCTGTGCGAACCGGGTCATAATAGCGCCCGAGATCCAGGGGCTCGAACGCATCAAGGCAGTCCAGGTCCTGGTACTCCGTTCAAAAGACGACGCATCAACTGCTCTCTGGCTCAACCGGATCCGAAGGATGGGTTTTAACACCGTGATCCTGAGAGCTTTCCAACTGGACGGGGATCGCTACCATGCGGCCGCTGCCGGACAGCCCGGAATAAAGCGTGAGGGGGTCTACTTTCCAACCCGGCACGCACCCGTGGTGAAAGACCTGATGACTTCATTCGTCCGTCTTTGTCATAAGGAGGGGCTTAATGCCTACGCGTGGATGGTTACCCGAAAGGGCGCCTTCGGTAACCCTGATCTTCCAGGAGATGTTGTCTATTCACCGGACGAGAACACATTCCACACCCTGACGGACCTGGACATCTTCGATCCCAGGGTCAGGGCTTATCTGAAAAATCTTTACGTTGACCTGGCATCAACGGGTGTCGATGGGATCCTCCTGCAGGATGACCTGGCTTCCCGAATAGGGGAAGGCTTTACCAAGGGCAATCTTGCCCGTTACATGCAGCAGACCGGTGATCAGGTCCCGCCCTATTCGCATCTTTTTTCGAAACACGGGGACGATGGTAAAACCTACATAAAGGCATCCTCGGCATTCGATGGATGGGTGCAATGGAAGACGGAGGGGATCACATCGCTGGCCCGGGAGCTGGAGGACACAGTTCGCAAATTCAATCCCGGGATACGAATGATAATGAATCTTACTTATGAAGCGGTAACCTCGCCGAAAAACGGCCGGCTGTGGCTGTCCCAGGACCTGCGCTCCGCCCTGGCCCGCGGTCCATCCTACGCGGGCATAATGCTCTATCATCGACAGATGCAGGATGAGTTGGGATTGACGCTGACACAGGTGCTCGAACTGCTGGACAAGTCCCTGCAGGACCTGTCCCAACGATTAGAACAAAAGACACGGGTTATCCTTAAATTCCAGTCCAGGGACTGGAAAACCGGTGAACAGGTGCCTGTGGATGATCTTGTCAGTGGTCTGCTGCTGGCCTGGGGACAGGGCTGGTCCGTGGCCATCGTCCCTCCCCCCTCCGATGAACAGGCAACCGGCCTTTACCGTGTCCTCAAGGATATGTAGAATGTGTCTTAAAGACAGTCCAGAGTCCAGTGTCCAGAGTCCAGAGGGGAGAAAACAGTATCGAAGTAACGAGGTGTCGAAGTATCGAGGTGTTGGCGATAGGCAATGGGGAACAGGCAATAGGCGATGGGTGAGGAATTGACAATTGGCAGGGTTTCCGTCTTCGCCGAGGCTGCGACGTGACAGGCGCGATGACAATCGCGGCACGTTGAACTTGGGACATCGGACCTTGGACGAGTCTGTCAACTCTGGACTCTGGACTATTATAACATGCGACACACCACATACATGTTTCTCATGGTGATCCTGCCGATTTTTATCCTGTCGAGCTGCAGCTCCGAGGAAAGAGCGGTGGGTCCTGTTAAAATTATCTACACCGGAGATGTGGGCGGCGCGCTCGACCCGTGCGGCTGAAGGACGGCGCAGGTGGGGGGGCTACCCCGCCGGGCCACATTTATCCGCCAGGAAAAAAGAGACGGGATTCCCACTCTGCTGCTGGATTCCGGGAACCTCTTCGCTGAAAAACCACTTCCGGAGGCATCCATCGGGCCGACGTTGAAGAAGGCCAGACTTATTCTTGCGGCAATGGAAACGATGGGTTACCGGGCGGCCGCAGTCGGGGAACTTGATCTTTACCTGGGGCTGGAAAACCTGAAGAGGCTTGCAGCATCCACCAAAATACATTTCCTTTCCGCCAACGTGAAGAATTCGTCAGGAGAGCCTGTTTTCGAACCATGGGCAATCTTCGACGTGGGCAGCGCCAGGGTCGGAGTGTTCGGGCTGACCTCCAGACAGGTGGATGTCGGTCTCATGGAACACCGGGCACCGAACATCTGGGTAGATGATCCCATCAAGGTCGCTTCCAGAGTTGTTCCCGAGCTGAAGAAGAAAACCGATCTGGTGATCGCCCTTACCCATATAGGTTTTCCAGAGGACAGGGAGTTGGCGAGCGCCGTCAAGGGGATTGATGTCATAGTCGGCGGAAGAAGCCGGACATGGCTCAAGAACCCCAGGGAGGAGAGCGGCGCTCTTATCACCTCGGGGTATTTTCAGGGCAGGGCAGCAGGTAAACTTCTCCTGCACCTTAACGGACCTGCCTGGTCCGGCAGGGGGTGGGCGTCGGGGCCGAGGATCGACTTCCTCAGAAAACGGTTGGCCTCCGAAAAGAACAAGGGGCCATCCAAGCCTGGGAGCGGACAGGCCGGTGGCTTTGAAAAAGAGTTGGCCGGCCTTGAAAAGAGGACCCGCTACGACGGCGACATGGTATCCCTGTCTTCATCCTTTATGGACGATCCAAAGATCGCCGCCATGATCAGAGACTATCGAAGGAGTCTCAAGGAGAACGCGGGCAAGGCCGCATCCGGAAACTATACGGAAAACCCGGCGATAAGGTATACAGGTTCTGACCTATGCATGGACTGTCACAGGAAACGGTATGCATTCTGGAATAAAACGCCGCACTCAACCGCCATCCAGTCGCTTGGCCGCAAGGACGCCCAGGCCGACCCGGATTGCGTTCCCTGCCACGTCACCGGGTATCTACGGCCCACAGGGTATGCTCCAGCCCGGCCGAGAAAGGATCTCCTCAGCGTCCAGTGTGAGGCCTGTCACGGCATGGGATCTCTCCATGCCTCCTCACCCGATCTGTACCACATGGTGAAGATCCCGAAGGCAAGCGTCTGCCGCACCTGCCACACCAACGCTCATAGTGACAACTTCAACTATATCAGGGACAGGGTGTCGGTATGCTCCGAGAATCCGAGCTGAACAGTTTGCATCTCCACTGCCCGGCTGATGCAATGCACTTTTTACGACACTGCCAGGAAAGGATAACCTGCCCATCAGGGATATAGAAATCGGATCTGTCAGGACATCGCCCCTGCTTCTGGCGCCCATGGCCGGGATTTCCAACGGGCCTTTTCGCCGTGTTTGCCGGGCGGGAGGAGCCGGGCTGGTCTTTACGGAAATGATAAGCGCAAGGGCGATGAGATTCGGGTCCCGCAGAACGAAAGAAATGGGTCTGTTTCACCCGGACGAGCGCCCGGTGGCCGCCCAGATCTTCGGGAGAGAGCCCGAGGAGATGGCCTTTGCGGCTCAATACATGGTCGAGGCCGGGGCGGCCATTATTGACATCAACATGGGATGTCCCGTCAAAAAGATTCTGAAGAGCGGAAGCGGGGTTCAACTCATGAGGGAGCCTGACCGTGCAGGCGCGATTGCCGGGGCCGTCGTCGCGCGGGTGGACGTGCCTGTGACAGCCAAGATCCGTCTGGGATGGTCGGCCACAGAGGCGAATTACACGTCCATCGCCCGCATCCTGGAATCCGAGGGATTGTCGGCGATTACCCTTCATCCCCGGACCAGGGTGCAGGGCTATTCGGGCAAGGCCCAATGGAAGCACATCGCTTTTTTGAAGGAAACCGTCGCCATTCCCGTCATCGGAAGCGGCGATGTCCAGACAGGGGAGGATGCCGTCGCCATGTTCCAGACCACGGGATGCGATGCCGTCATGATCGGCAGGGGGGCTTTCGGAAGACCCTGGATCTTCGGGGAGATCAAATCCGCGATTGAGGGCCGCCCGGGGAAATTCGACGACCAGTTCAAACGCGGGCTGATATCAACACACATTGGCCTTATTGTCAGGGAAATGCCCGGCCGAAGAGGTGTGGGACACCTTAGAAAACATCTCGGCTGGTACAGCAAAGGAATTCCAGGGGGATCAGGGTTCCGTAGGGCAATAAACGGGCTGGAAAATCCTGACGACATCGTTAATTTGGCTGTTGAGTTTCTGGACCTGAAACGGTGAACCTGTTGAAGTGTCCAGATCCTAGACCCCAGACCCTTGACACTGGGTCCATAAACTGGAACCTAAAACCATGACCCTCGAATCCTACATAATCCCCAGCCTTTCAGAGGGACTGTTCATCTTCGACACGGAAGCTGTTCTTGTGCGCCTCAACCCTGCAGCGGAAAGGTTCGCCGGACGTTCGAAAAAATCCCTCCTTGGCAGATCACCCGAAGATATCTTTCCAGAAAACAGTGATCTGTGCGACCTTGTTGCCGGCGTTCTTAAAGAGAACCGGCCCGTAACGAGCCGGGGGGTCAGTCTTGTCTCTCTTGAGGGGACCCGTTTTCAACTTTCCGTCAGCCTTTCTCCTCTCCAGGAACCGGACGGAAAGGTACGGGGTGTCATCCTTCTTGCCAGTGATGAAACTCTGCTCAGTGAGCTTTCTCGCTCTTTCCGCAGGGCGGACCACCTGGCGACCATTGGGAGCCTCAATCTGGGAATGGCCCATGAGGTCAAGAACCCCCTCGGCGGAATCAAGGGGGCGACCCAGCTTCTTCGATCCGAGCTTGAGTCCGGCAGCCCCCTCCTGGAAAACTGCGATATCATTCTTCGCGAGGTTGAAAGGATAGACTCCCTCCTTGAGAACCTGCTTGCAGCCGCACCCAGGGAAAACGCACCTTTGAATCTTTTGAATATCCACGAGGTCCTCGACGATGTTCTTCACCTTATCAAACGTTGGGAAGAAGCTTCCCATACGACATTCGCCAGGGACTTCGATCCCAGCCTTCCTCATGTACTCGGGGACAGGAACGGCCTGATCCAGGTCTTTCTCAACCTGATAAAGAATGCGGTGGAGGCCTCGGGAGGTAATGGAACGATTACCATCAGGACCCTGGCGCCGGTTGCAGGGCCAGGCAACCCTGCCGCCGGCCTCCGGGGAGGCGTTCTGGAAGTCAATATTATGGACAATGGGCCTGGCTTTGGTCCCGACATTGATGATTTGGCGGCCCCTTTCTTCACCACCAAGCCAAAAGGCGTCGGGCTTGGCCTTGCCATCAGCGAACAGATCATTCAAAATCATGGGGGCAACCTCCTGCTTGAGAATATGACCGTAGGAGGCGCCAGGGCAAGGGTTGTCCTGCCCTTGCCCGACAACGAAAGGAAAGGTTGATGCCCGCAGAAAAAGTGCTCATCATCGAAGACGACCAGAGCATGCGATGGGTTCTGGAAAAGGCCCTGACCAATGAAGGATACCTGGTCGACACGGCCTCCGGCGGCATGGATGGACTTTCCACCGCCAGGCGGCATGATGTCGATATGGTAATTCTGGACATCCTTATGCCCGACATGGACGGCCTCACCGTTTTAAAGAGAATCAAGGAATCGAAACCCTTCCTGCCAGTCCTGATAATTACGGCCCAGAACATCATGGCCAACGCCATCGAGGCCATGCGCCATGGGGCTTTTGATTATCTTCCCAAACCTTTCGACATTCCCGTCCTGCTGGAATTTGTCGCGCGCGGGCTGGCGCTTGCAGAGGGTGGAGGTGTGCAGGTCATGGCGTCCCGGGCGCCTGCGAAAACGGATGACATGATCGGCAGTTCATCTATCATGGAGGATCTTTTCAAGGCCATGGGGCGCGTAGCCGCAACCGAGGCCACAGTTCTCATTCTGGGGGAGAGCGGATCCGGAAAGGAGCTGGTGGCCCGGGCCATCCACAGATTCAGCGGACGTTCAGGCGGGCCTTTCATCGCTGTCAACGCCTCCGCCATACCGGGAGAACTTCTCGAGAGCGTTCTTTTCGGGCACGAAAAAGGGGCTTTCACCGGGGCGACCGAGACACACAGGGGGAAATTCGAGCTGGCGAAGGGGGGGACTTTATTCCTGGATGAGATAGGTGACATGTCCATGAACCTCCAGGCAAAGATCCTTCGGGTTCTGGAAAACAGGGAGTTCGAACGGGTCGGAGGTCACCGGAGCATCATGTCCGATGTGAGGACCATCTCGGCTACACACCGGGACCTCAGGGAGGCTGTTGCCACGGGTGAGTTTCGCGAGGACCTGTATTACCGGCTCAATGTCGTATCCCTTAATATCCCTCCGTTGAGGGAGAGAAAGGAAGACATTCCTGTCCTGGTGGAATATTTCCTCAGGATCTTCGCGGAGGAAGGCGGGTATCCTCCAAAGCGTCTGTCAGAGAACGCAGGTAAGCTTCTTGTCGGATATCCGTGGCCCGGAAACGTCCGGGAGCTGATGAACGTCATCAGAAGGGCTTCCGTACTGACCCAGGGGCAGATTATCCAAACGAAGGATCTGGAACTGGATGGGATCGCGAAGGACGGTGACGGGGAGGATTCCTTCGGGGAACTGCTCCGTGCCCGGATAGGGGAGATTGTCTCCACATGGAGCCACCTCGAAGAAGGGGATCTTTACGACCAACTCCTTGCGCAGATGGAAAAGCCGCTTTTCGAACTGACCATGGAGGCTTCCGGTGGAAACCAGGTCAGGGCGGCCGGAATATTGGGGATTAACCGGAACACGCTGCGCGAAAGGCTCAGGAAGTACGGCCTTCTGGAAGAACGCGGAAAGAAGAGGAAGGGGTGACGCGTTCAGGTATGGGGGTATGGGAGTAACGTCCAAAGCCCAACGTCCAAAGTCCAAGGCGATAAAGCTCCTGGAACCTGGAACATGAAACCGAGCTTCAGCTACGCCAGTTCGATTCTCCGGTTCACGAAATCAATGGTCCTGATCCGGCCCGGCACGGCGGTTTCATTCCCGTTCATATCCCGCAGTTTGATGCCCTCATCCGTAAACTCCATGAGATCCACATCGTCCAGGTGACGGTGGCCTTCCGGGAAAAAAAGGACAAATGCCGACTCTCCACACATGGTTTCTTCTCCTTTCGCCAATGGTCAACGACAGTCTAACATTATGGGGAAGCAGGGCAAAGGTCAATACCCTGCAATCAATTGGCAGGATCCAGTGCCTGGTTCCCAGATTGTAACCTCAAACCTCAAATTCTATTCCCTTTCCTCGACACTTGGATCACCTCCCCGGCAAGTACGTTGCTTGACAGCTTTACTGCCTTTGACTATCATTCCGCCGTTGATGCAACGCCGGGATAGCTCAGTTGGTAGAGCAACTGATTCGTAATCAGTAGGTCGTCGGTTCAAGTCCGATTCCCGGCTCCAATAAAAACAAGGGGTTACGGCGTTTTCGCCGTGATCCCTTTTTCTTCATCCCGGTTTTGGGAGCGCTCCTGGGAGCAGTAACGCCTTCAAAAAGGGATAAATACCACCGCCGACTGGGGGAGCTGCTCCGGGAGATGAAGGAAAGAGGGGAGATGGATAAGGGTGGGAGGCCCACACCACAAACCAGTGACAGGGGTGTTACCAGTTTATCCGACCTCGGCATCGACAAGCGCACGTCCTCCCGGTCGCAGCGGATAGCCGCCATACCGGAGGAAATAACGGCAGGGTAAAAGGGTAAGGCCGGGCGGCGTTCGTCGCTCACAGGGCTCCTGTGGCGGCGCCGGGTGCGCTTCCGTGAACCCGGGCGGGGCTTTTTTAAGGGGCTATCACCTCAGGAGGAGATCGGCCACTTCCGGAACCTCGGCCAGCGGGAGCAGGCCGGGCGACTCGTTCACTTCAGAGGCGGTTCCCCAAGACGAACCGGCCCGGGACTTGAGAAAGAAAATCGCCGCGACGAGCTCGCCCTTGTCGATGGCCTCCAAGAGTTTGCTTTCCACGTGGGCCAGGGCGCCAGCCTTCGCAGCGTCACAGTCCAGGGCAAAGTTCATATCAGAGGCTCGCTGCCGAAAATAGGTTGCCGTGCTCACTCCGGCCGCGCCACAAGCGGCCCGCACAGAATGCCCAGCCTTGAGCATGAGCAGCACCTTGTCCCGGATGGATACTTCCGGCCCGGGTATGCCGTCCAGTTTCTTTCTGCGTGATTTTGTCATGTCGTGTGTCCTCCCTGAAAAAGCGGCCCCCAGGGGAGAAGGAAAGAAAGGTAAAAGCACCCCCCGGAGGCCGCACCCCGCAAATCCGGCAATCGCCGGAAGGGTTCTTTATTCCGGTTCGAGCGTCGGGTGTCCGATTCCCGGCGCCGCTTCCCCGGACTTCCTCACCTGGATAACCGGCGGGCTGCCGAGCGCAGAATATTTTGCCTGCAAGACCTTGTCGGACAGGAAAACCGCCTCTATGGCCTTGTCATAATCCAAGCCGTGAAGCAGTTGAAGATATTTTGCCCGCCTGTCAAGCTCGCGGGTGACCGCTCCGGGATCGTCGATCGAGGGATTTTCCTTCACAAAAAAATGTTCACTCATAGCATTTTCTCCTTCCAGGTTATTTCAGCAGTTTGGACAATGCCGCCCCGACTTCCTCCGAGATGAGCAAGAACCCGAAGGTTTCCGGGTGGCAGGGAACCAGGCGCTTTGTTTCCTGGGACCGTAAATCCTCCTTCCACCGTCCGATGAAAATTTCCCCACCGAGCTGATAAACTCGGAGCTCCTGGCGGGGGCCGTCCGGGATGCTGCCGACCAGCTCCCCTTGCGCCTGAGCCCGCCGGTGAAGTCCGGACGGACGATTTCCAAATCTTGCGTCGACTCGTTGCCTTGCTTCTCTCTCGCTCATGTCATTCCTCCTTGTCTGCGAGAATGGCGTCGCTTTCGGCAATCCTGGCCTCAACCACCGGCTGGCAGATCGCAGCCAGGGCACGGGCTTCAATTTCGAGTCTCTCCGCCGCTTCGTGAACTCCGGCCTTTCGAAGCCGGGCGGCTAGGCGAAACTTCGCGGTGGCCTTCGTCATCATTATTCTGGCCTGAAAATAGTTGACTTTATCGGGCATCTAAACACCTCCTGTCCCTGAAAAACGACTTGCGAATTTTGCGTGTTTTTTTCCAACCTAAAAAATGATGTAGTCGTCAATGTCTCGCGGCTCGCCGGTTGTGGGGTGGAATGAATGAATCACCTTCCCGAATTCCACATCCCCAATTTTCAAGTTTTGGGCGAGTTTGATTTTCTTCTCCCCCAGTCCCTCTTTTTTCGCCTTTCCTTCAGTAAGCCTTTCCTTCATAGAAGAAGACTTTAATAGATTAGGTCCACCTTCGAGGGAGGATCGGCCGGAACTCCCGGAAATATAAGGGTAATAATCGTGTGGCCGTGGTCCGTTTGCTGGTTCACGATCCCCATTTTAACCAGAAACTCCAGTGTTCTCCCGGCGGTGCTCCCAGAGACATTAACCGCCTTTGCCAGGCCCCGGCGGCTCACGACAGCCTGGCCCTCTTCAAGGCGAATCTCATCCCGCCCAACTGCACCGGCCTTGAAGGCGGACTTGAAAACCAGGTGAAGAAGTAACTTCGCTGCATACGGATGCGCGAGCACTTCCGGTTTCACCCACGCCCGGTAAACCTTCCGCCAACTCCGCGAGATTCGGGGAGCGTCCATATTGTGGATGGATCCCTACTTTTCCCGAGAGCCCGTGGCGACCCTGGGCCGGGATTCGATCCACGCCTGGACCTCCGACTCCCGCCACCCTACCCGGCGTTCAGACAACCGGATGGGCTTTGGAAACGACGGCTCCCCAACCCGCAGCCGATACAAGGATGATCGGGCGATCCCGAGTTCCTGAGCCAACTTCTTCGGACTTAACACTCTCTCGCTTTTCATAAAAATTCCTCCCAAAAAATGCTATTAAGAATGGTGGCCTATGTGCTATCACGGCTTCAATATAGCCTGAACGAACTGGAGCTTCGGAGGGTGTTGCATTTGGGCGAAAATAAAGGGAAATTTCTTCGCGGGTATTCAGGCAGTTACTGGAATATCTGTTCTGGGACCGGCTGTAGCTGGGTTGACGGTACGGAGTGCCTGGCGGAAGTTTTTCCAGACTACAAGCTAGAGGACCGCGCGGAGGTTCCTGTTGACCAGGTGTTAAGGGGGTTTGGAGAAACGGTCGTGTTTCACCAATCCGGCCAGGTGGAGTATTTATCCCGGCGGTTTGGGATTCACAGGACCACCGCTTACCGCTGGGTGGTAAATACGCTTACACCGCTTCAAGTGGACTCAGCACCCTGGCCCATGGCGTCCTTCTGCCGCGTAAATTCGTTGGAGACTTTCGGAGAGCAGAAAAAGGCCGCCTCTCGGGCGGCCCACATCACGAATCTTTCCCGTTAATCCTTATTTGATTCTGACTACCTTTCCCGGCGCCTGGCCCGTGAGGATCCCCGTCAGCCGCCTGGCCCACAACTCCCACGCCCGGCGCATATCGGACCAATAACCGGCTCTGTCATATATCGCGGTTGCGCCCTGGACACACATGGATTGTTTCAGAGCCATCTCCGGGAACTGCAGCATGACCGCCGCTGCCATGAAAGTCTTATCCTCTCTGCGGTATGACACGTCCACACCAAGCACCGTTCGGACTTCCGGAAGCTTTCCACCCCGAATCTTCCCAGCCAATTTTCTCTGGACCTCGATGGCTTCAGAAGGGGACAGCTCCCATCTGTTAAGCTGCTCTAATTTCATAGATCTCGTTCCCGGGGCGCCATCTTGTTTTCAGTCTGCGATTAGCTATGGCGGACAAGAATATCCTCAAGTTAAAATAGCTCTGTTTCTCTCAGTTGGAAAGGCATACCAAACCAGCCATCAGGAGTTCTTCTGTTCTTTAGGAGAAAAATTGTCAGAGTGCTCCGACCCCAACGTCGTCAGTCCATCAATCTTGATAGAGGGGAGTCGCAAAAAGTCCACCTGTCTGCGTGCAACGCACAGGCAGGTTCGTGACTTTTTGCGAAATCATCTACCGGCCACGGCGTAGTGTGAAAAACGAAGACGGGTGAAACTCTGTGCACCCTGTGTTAAATTAGCTCTTCGCCAGTCCGGTATTTATCCAGGTACACGTTCCCAGGATGAACCAAAATGGATGGAAACAACCTGAAGGAAAAGGAACTGAGGAGCTGCCGATGAAGAAAAAACTCTCTGATGTTGAACTGGAGACCTATGCGAGGCAAATAGTCCTGGAGGAAATTGGCTACGACGGGCAGGTAAAGATCAGAAATGCCGGAGCAGCCATTATTGGAATGGGCGGTTTGGGGTCATTGATCGCCCAAAAGCTCGTTGGGATGGGAATCGGACATTTGCGAATGGTCGATAGAGATATCGTCTCCCGTTCAGATCTGCACAGGCAAAATCTCTATGATGCCGATTCACTGGGGCGGCCCAAGGTTGAGGTAGCACTCGAAAAATTGGGGAGGTTAAACCCTGACGTGACATTGGAGGCAATTCCCGAATCCCTGAATTCAATCAATGTTAATGAATTGATCGGCGGCATGGATGTTGTTATGGACGGTCTTGACCAGCCTGAGCCTCGCTATCTTGTCAACCGGACCTGCAATAAGCTGAAAATACCTTATATTTTTGGCGCCGCGATACAGACCCTTGGAAACGTATCCACCCTGGTGCCAGGCCGCACCCTTTGCCTTGAATGTTTCATGGGCGGTCTCAAAGAAAACGATCTGCCGAAATGTGGTGTCGTGGGTGTGCATCCTTCAATCCTGGGCATCGTAACGAGCATACAGGTTTTTGAGGCGGTCAACCTCATTGTTAACCGTGAGCCGAAACTATTGAACAAACTGCTGTACATCGACCTTGGGGATTTTAAATTCCATACGCTGGAATTGACCCAACGTGAGGATTGTCCTGTGTGCGGTGTTAATCCGTCGGAGTTACCGAAGCCGGTAACCGAAAAGTTTTTTGAGGAAACGTGCGCAAGAGATGGGCGCAGAAATTTTATTATTTCACCCAGAAAACGGATTGAAATTCCTCTTGACCAGGTGGCGGGTTTGCTCAACGAGAAGGGCTTTTTCGTCAGATCGTCGGGCGCTTTCGGCCTGACATTTGACCAGGCTGAAGATATTACCGTCAGCATCCTCAAGAGCGGGATTATGATCGCACAGGCAGCTCCAGGTGTGAAATCGGATGTCAAGGAAAGTGTACTTGAGACCTATAGGTCCATTCTTGTAGATGGTCTGGGATTATCGGGCAAAATTGTTCCGGAGAGGTAAGGTAAAAACCTTCGCTGTCAAAGAGCTCTGACACCGGGTTTTGCTGATGTGTTTTTTTCGATCCATCCAGTACAATTGGGTCCATGGCCAGACGGTCCCCGGGGGAAATGATGAGCGGGGTTGAGGATAAGTTTGAACTGGCAGAAAAAATTCGGTGCGCCATGGAGACCGAAGAGGTTATGTCAATGAACGAACCAGGGACGTTTGACATTGAACCCGTGGACGAGATCCGGATTTACGAACTCATGGGAGACTACGCCGGGGTTCAGGGGAGCCGAATCGAGGATAAAAACGGTCATGTTATTCTGAATCCATCGGGAAATTACGATCTGTCCGGCCCTGAGCACAGCTTCTGCGGGGCCCATGCCTTTTCGAGCTATATAAAGATCACAAAGGACGGCCGGTCCCGCTGCCTTCTCTTCGACGTGGGCCAGAACGAAACTGCGCTTGAGCAAAACATTAAGGCGTTCAGTGCTCTGGACAGAGAATTCGACCCGCAAAAAATGGAGATGATCCTTTTGAGCCACGGGCATTCGGACCACTATTATAATCTCAACAGGACACTGGAAATCGTCAACCCCGGCGCCAAAAGGGAGATCCCCATCTATGTCGGCGGGGAAAGCTTCTTCAGACCGAGAACCAAAGTGTCCGGGGAGGATTTTCTCGATGCCGGAGAATACATCGTTCTAACGCCCGACAGGCAGGGGGCCGAAAAACGCGGCGGTAAATGGATCATCTCGCAGCGCCCCACTCTGGTCATGGACAACATGGTACTCTACCTTGGAAGCATTCGACCGGAGGCCCGTAAAATGGGGATTGCGAAGGATTATGAGATGACGCCCCGCCCCTGGCCCAGGTTCTTCGAGTGCGACAAGAACGGGAATGTTGTGAGCAGGGATCTGCAGGATACCGCCGACGAGGACACCTCCATCGTTTTCAATGTCAGGAACAAGGGGCTCGTGGTCATCAGCGGATGTTCCCACGCTGGGGTCAACACGTCCGTCGCGTATGCGAAGGCCATTACCGGCAGCGATAGCGTCCACTGTTATTACGGGGGGTTTCATCCGAACTCCGATGTTGATGCAACGGCAAGGGACCTGCGCTCCCAGAATATCCGCTACATAATCCCAACCCACTGTTCACCCTGGGCGCTGGTAAACCTTCTATGGCAGGAGAACCGGAAATCAAACAGGCCGTTTATGCTCACAAAGAACCATCTTTCCCCGGTGGGCAGCGTCTATACATTTTCCAGCCTCCATGAGGATTAGGAACGCCGGATATTTTTCGCAGGCATCCGATACTTCTCTCAGGGCCGCCGGTGATGCTATAATGTCGCAGCTGGATCAGTTTATCCCCTGGGCCAGAGAACAAGGGTAAAGTACTCATGATTTGAGAGGAGGTTCTGCTGTGATCCTGGCTTTTGGAATATTTTTCGGAATAATGGCTATTGTCGGTGTGACGGCCCTGGTGAGATTGGAAAAATGCAAGGGCTGCGGTTTATGGATTTTAAAAAAAGCGCACGAGTGCCCGAAATGCGGTTCCCCTAAAGGTTCTTCCCCTCCTCATTCTCAGTGATAAGTCTAAGCAATTCCGTCGCCGCCAGGAGTGGGCCTTCCCTCTCGAACCCAGGGACGGCCAAGCGGGTTCTCATCTGACCAATCAATGTCCCGGAGGCAAAAGCGGCATGGAAGATCCTGACAGCCAGTTCTTCGTGCACCTCTCGATACTGGGGCGGCCCGAAGATGTTTGCGAAATAACTGTGGGTCAGGCCAGTTGAGGTGGTTGTGCCCTTGGACATCGCCGCCCCTTCCCGAAAAACAGCCATGGCGACCTCCGCAGTGGGGAGAGTCTGTATGACGGGATGGTCCGCATCCACCTGTTCGTAATTGTTGGCATAAAGAATATAGTCCACGGGATAACCTTTCAGTATCTCCTCGATGAAGTTTACCGGAATGAGTACCCTCGCGTTGGCCTTTTGGGGGCTCATAATAATGGCCCTGTTGATCTGTTTAAGGGCGTACCCACGCTGAAGATCGTCAAGCCGGATAAAAGCCCCTGTCTCGGTCCCGTAGCCCAGGACCCGTCCCTCTTCGTCGATCTCCAGGGATCCCATGTCGTCCGAGATAATGGATATGTTCCGAATGAACTTCCGGCCGATAAAGCGCAGGGCTTCCAGGGTCTCCGACTTGCCGGTGGCTGTCTCGCCCATGACAAGGACGGTGGCCTCATTACCGTTCCTGAGCATGATCCGCGCCATCGCACCATGAAAAGGCATTCGCCCCCTCTTCATCATCTTGATATTATGCAGCGTCAATGCCATCTTCTTGAGATAGCCGAAATACCCGAACCTGTCTTCCCCGGGAATGGCCCCGGTCAGAATGCCGTTAACATCATCATCAAAAAAAACGGTTGGCACATCGCCGTATTCCGCGAGATGACCGGGTGGGACCCCGTACATGAAAACGGCATCCGGACCCGAAGCGATCATTTCGTCGGAACCAAGTTCAAAAAGGTTGGCAAGGGAGCATCCAAGTCCCATGAAAATATGGTGAAAATAGATGAAGATGGAAAGTGGACCCACCTGGGCGGGGTAGCAAAGCCACTCGTCGGATTCAAGTTCCAGCCCCTCGAGAGGGTCACGGTCCACCTTGATGAATTGGCCTGACCGTCGGTTCTCGGGAGGGTCGATAATGAGGGGTGGATTAATGAGGACCTGTCTTATGAAGGGTATGTCGGTAAGGGCAAGGGTGCCGGGGTTGGGCGGATTCCACTCCTTCCGGGTGGCTATGACACCCACATTGCATCCGGCCGCGACCTGCCTGTAGATGCGGGAATGGTCCCCTGTGATATTTTCGCACATGTCCCGGTAAAGGGAACGTATCAGGCCCGTCAGCCTTTCGATGGTAGCATTGAAGGTCCTGTACGGCCTCTTGTCATGGCTTCTGGGGCCCTGTTCGGAGTGGCAAACGAGGTAGCGGTCATACGACCGCCAGTAATCGTAGAAGGCCTCCACGAAAAGGTATAGCGCCCTGGGGTTTGACTGATAATGCTCAGCCCCGGGGATCACCCTGGCAGCGTTTTCAAAGGGCACCTCGGCAACGGTGCGAAGGAGGGACAAAAGCCGTTGCCTACCCTCTTCCGTTTCCAGATCGGACGTCATGCCGTTCAGGACAGAGTCCTGTTCTTCAAGGATATGATCCACAAACAGACTGAAAACGGTCTCGAACGCCCAACTGTGAACCAGTTCGTAAGCATTGGCGCAAAGGATGCCGTCGGAGCGGAGGATAACCTGTTTTCCATGCCAAAACAGGTTAGTCAAAAATAAATCAGCTTTTTCCGGTGGAGTAATTTTCAATTTTTCAAGTCCTTTCCAGCGAGTTTTGATTTTACTACTTTCCCGGTTTAAAAGGAAGGGTCGGACCAGCTTGAAACCTGTGTTCGACCGATTTGCCGGACCCTGTTCATGGGACTTGACCAAGCCATACCGGGGAGGTTACAACAGACAAATCCAGGAAAGGGAGAGGTCTCAACAATGAAAAGAGTAGAATGGTTCCCAAAAAAAAGACGCAAGAATATTTCCATCTTCATAGGGCTCCTGCTGGGCTTTGGACTCACCTACGGGATGAAGAACCCTGTCATAAGAGTGGCCCTGATCTACCTGATTACGGGTGGAGTTTTCCTCCTGGACAAACTGATGCACCGAAAGAGGTAAACACCATTGACGGAGCTTCGTTTGGCTGATAAATTGTCTCCAGTGTCGGTTGTTTTTCCTGTTTATCGATAGTTTTAATTTCCGGTTCGACATGCTGATCAGGATTTTTCTGGAGTAGGCCCTGGGCAGTCGATTGTCCCGTATTCAGTAGTCAATAACAGAGCTTTTCATGTTTTGTCACAGCTCAACAAGAATTCAGGGAGGTTGATTATGACAGTTAAAACGTCAAAGTTTGTCTATTTCTTTGGGGATGGGAAGGCTGACGGCAGCGGAAAAATGAAGGATCTTCTTGGTGGAAAAGGCGCCGGCCTGGCGGAAATGACCAAACTCAAGATCCCCGTTCCCGCTGGCTTCACAATTACCACTGAGGCCTGTAACGCCTATTTTGACAACGACAAGAAATACCCTGACGGCATGTGGGACCAGGTGCTTGATAACCTGGAAAAGGTTGAGAAGGCAATGGACATGAAGCTGGGGGATTCCAAAAATCCCCTTCTGCTTTCCGTTCGGTCTGGCGCCAGGTTTTCTATGCCGGGAATGATGGACACTGTCTTGAATCTTGGACTCAATGAGTCCACTTTAAAGGCCATCATCAAGAAAACAGGCAACGAGCGATTTGCTCTGGACACCTACAGAAGGCTCATATCCATGTTCGGGGACACCGTCATGGGGGTGGATCGGCAGCTTTTCGAAACCGCTCTGGAAAAGATGAAAAACAAGAGGGGCATCGAGAACGACACGGACCTGACCGCCGCCGACCTCAGGGAACTGGTGGATGAATTCAAAAAAATATACCGCTCCAGGACAGGTAAAGCCTTCCCCAAAGACCCCTTGCAGCAAGTCAAGCTGGCCATCAATGCCGTTTTCGATTCCTGGTTCGGGGAAAGAGCCGGAACATACAGAAGGCTGAACGGGATTCCTGACGATCTTGGCACAGGCTGCAATGTACAGGCGATGGTTTTCGGAAACATGGGAGAAAATTCCGGAACCGGCGTGGGCTTTACGAGGGACCCCTCCACCGGCCGCAAGAAGTTTTTTGCCGAATACCTTATCGACGCTCAGGGAGAGGATGTTGTCGCTGGAATCAGGACTCCCCTCCACATCAACGAAATGAAGAAGAAGCTTCCGGACACCTATAAGGAACTGGATAAGATCTATAAAAAACTCGAGAAACACTACAAGGACATGCTGGACCTTGAGTTCACTGTACAGGACGGAAAACTGTACATGCTCCAGACCAGGATTGGAAAACGCACGGCGGCGGCATCCCTCAAGATTGCCATTCAATTGGTCAAGGAAAAAGTCATCGACAAAAAAACCGCAATCATGAGGATCGACGCCAACCAGATTGACCAGCTTCTCCACCCGACACTTGACCCCAAAGCGTCTGTTGAGATCATCGCCAAAGGCCTTCCTGCCTCCCCCGGAGCTGCGGTGGGCAAGGTCGTGTTTTCGGCGGCGGATGCCGAAAAGGCCGCATCAAAGGGCGAGAAGGTGATCCTGGTAAGACCGGAGACCTCACCGGAGGACATAGGCGGGATGGATGCCGCCCAGGGAATCCTCACCGCCAGGGGAGGGATGACCTCCCATGCAGCGGTGGTGGCCAGAGGCATGGGCAAGTGCTGTGTCGCAGGCTGCACCGCTCTCAACATCAACGAGAAGAAGAAATCCTTTATCGTCGAGCCTCATGTCATAAAGGAGGGGGATTATATCACCCTCAACGGTTCAACAGGAGAGGTGATACTCGGACAGGCTCCCCTTGTCACACCAGGTCTCACGGGTGATTTCAACACCATCATGAAGTGGGCCGACGAGATAAGGGAGCTGGGTGTCAGAGCGAATGCAGATACCCCTGCCGATGCCCGTATGGCATTGAAATTTGGCGCTGAAGGAATCGGACTGGTACGCACCGAGCATATGTTCTTCGATGCCAAAAAGATCAAAGCAGTGCGTGAGATGATTCTGGCGGACGATTCGGCCGGCAGGAAAAAGGCCCTCAAAAAAATACTTCCCATGCAGAGGAAAGACTTTATCAATATCTTCAAAGTGATGGACGGCCTGCCGGTGACCATAAGGCTCCTTGATCCACCCCTGCACGAGTTTCTTCCCAAAACCGAGAAGGATCTCAAGTCTCTGGCCGAGGATATGGGTGTTCCCCTGGAAAAACTCCGGGCAAGGAACAAGTCGCTGCGCGAATTCAACCCCATGCTCGGCCACAGGGGGTGCAGGCTTGCCATCACCTATCCCGAGATTGCCGAGATGCAGGTCAGGGCCATCATGGAAGCTGCCTGTCAGGTGGCCAAAAAGAACATCAAGGCAATCCCCGAGATCATGATCCCCCTCATTGCCGACGTAAAAGAGTTTACCGTGATGCGCGAACTGACAGTGAGAGTGGCCGAAGAAGTAGAAAACCGCTACAAGGTGAAGATTCCCTACGACGTTGGAACCATGATCGAGATCGCTCGAGCAGCCCTGCTTGCCCATGAAATAGCCCCGGAGGCTGACTTCTACTCCTTTGGCACCAATGATCTGACCCAGACCACTTACGGGCTATCGAGGGACGATGCCGGAAGCTTCCTGCCTTATTACGTTGAGCACGGAATATTTGAGGCCGATCCGTTCATGACCATCGACCGCAAGGGTGTTGGCCTGCTCATGAGGATGGCCATCGACAGCAGCAGGAAGATTAAAAAGGGTATGAAGATGGGAATCTGCGGGGAGCAGGTGGACCCCGACTCGGTGGAATTCTGCTACGAAATAGGACTCACCTATGTCAGCGCTTCCCCGTTCAGGCTGCCTGCAGCCCGCCTTGCGGCGGCCCAGGCGACATTAAAGAAAAAGATCAAAAAGGGCAGGTCAAAAGCCGCGGTTTAAAACAGCAACAAGTAACATAAAAAAAGCTTCCCCCGACTGCGGAGGAAGCTTTTTTTATGTAGGGTGTTACACCCTACCACCCGATGGCGTAGCCGGTTTCCAGTCGGGCGGTGGACACCCCTGAAATAACTCCACTGCCGGAATCGAACCTTATACCCAGCACCCGCCCGTGGTTCCAGTCCCCAGCCACCTGCACATCGTGTCCTTTTTCACGGAGAGCGCTGATGGTCGTCTCCGGGACCCGGCCCTCAACAGTCAGGCTGCCGGGACTTGCACTGTGGGGATAAAAGGACGCAGGAAAATGGCTCGAGTGGAAGGTCGGGGCGTCAACAGCGGCCTGCATGTTCATGTCAAAATCCACACAATTCAGGAAAAACTGGAGGGTCCATTGATCCTGCTGGTCCCCGCCGGGAGTCCCGAAAACCATGAATGGCTTCCCCTGACGGAGGACAAGCGATGGTGTGAGGGTTGTTCTGGGCCGCTTGCCTGGCATGAGAGCATTGGCATGGTCCGGGTCAAGAGAAAACATCTGCATGCGGGAACCCAGCGGAAATCCAAGCCCGGTTATGACGGGGGAACTGGCAAACCATCCGCCGGAGGGAGTGGCGGCGATCATATTGCCCCACTGGTCCACGGCATCAAGGTGGGTGGTGTCTCCCTTGAATACGTTGGGGTTTCCATTCTCTTGCCGGGGCCGGCTTGAAGCGGCATTGCCGGGGCGAAGGTCCATTGAAGCGTGATCCGGGTCGATCAATTTGCGGCGTTTGGCTGAATATCCTTTGTCTAAAAGGATATTGAGGGGTACGTGGACAAAGTCGGGATCCCCGTAATATTTTTCCCGGTCCGCAAAGGCCAGTTTGGCGACTTCCGTCAGGAGATGAATGTATTCGGGCGAATTTTGCCCCATTGAGGAGAGGTCATACCCTTCGAGAAGGTTTAGCTGCTGCAAAAAAACCGGTCCCTGTGTCCATGGACCGCACTTGAAGACCTCATATTCCCTGTAGGTGGTAGAAACCGGCTCTTCGACCCGCATTGTGTGCCTAAGGAGATCTTCCTTCGTTAAAAGACCGGCAAACCTGTTCCCCAGGGAATCGGGAGCCCTGGTTTCCTGAACGAATTTAACTATCCGTTCCGCGATCTCACCCCTGTAAAACACGTCGTGCGCCGCCTGGAGGCCAGCTCTGCGTCCACTTTTACCTGCTCGTATTTCCGCCTCAATAAGCGTTTTGAACATTCCGGCTATATCAGGCTGTCTGTAAACCTCCCCGATTGTCGGGACACGGCCATCGGGGAGAAAATTCTCGGCGGAGGTAGGCCACAGATCGTTAAACCGCTGGAGATTCTGCCGGAGGGCTGCCTGGAGGACCCCATACATGGGAAAACCGCGGTCAGCCAGTTCGATGGAAGGCTCCAGAACCTGGGAAAGTCGCATCGTCCCGAAAAGTGCAAGAGCCGATATCCAGGTGGACACTGCATCAGGCACCACTGCAGCCGGCAGTCCGTCCCCCGGGACAGCGTCATAACCGTTTTTCCTGAACCATTCGATGGTGGCATTCATGGGGGCCGCCCCCTGTCCGCAAAGGCTCAGGACCCGTTTCTCTTCGGCAAGATATATCAGGATGGGAACTTCCCCCCCTATTCCGTAGATATAGGGTTCAAGGACGGCCAGGGCAAAGCCCATCGCCACCCCGGCATCGATAGCATTTCCGCCGTCCTCAAGAATACGGATTCCTATCCTGCTGGCCAGGTAATGCCCGCTGGTAACCATTCCGTGGGTACCCATTATGACAGGGCGGGTTGTAAAATCCTCCGGCCGGGAAGGAGCAAGATCTCTGAGCACGTTCTGGGATTTATCAGTACTCATGGTCGGCCTCCCTATCCCCCCCCGGCTTTACTGGTTAATCAGGGCTTCCTGTTTGGCAATTTTTCTTTTCAAAAGGGCCCTTCCAACTACCAGGACCCCCACTATAAATATGGCCATTACAGCATATTCGACCATCTGTGATGGATGAAACACCCGCTCCACGAAGGGGTCCGTAATAATCATGTCTCCGGCAACCTTTCCCAGGATGGCCGATCCGATATAGACAATGATGGGGTATCTGTCCATCAACATGGAAAGGAGCGTACTCGTCCCTACAATAAGGGGAATGCTGGAGCCCAGACCAAAAATCAGAAGAAACATGTTGCCTTGGGAGGCGCCGGCAACCCCCAACACATTATCAACGCTCATGACCAGATCGGCAATCAGGATAACCCTTACCGCCTGTCCGATGGACCCTGATTGTTGTACCTCACTTTCATCAGCGCCCTCCGTAAAAAGCTTCACGGCGATCCATGCAATCAAGAGCCCACCGCCAAGCTTCAGGAACTCTATCATCAGCAGCTTCGCGGCGAAAAAGGTGAGGATTATCCTCAAAAAGACCGCCAGCCCGGATCCCAGAATAATCCCCCACAGCCTCTGTTTTTTTGGAAGCGACCTGACTGCCAGTGCAATAACAACAGCGTTATCACCTGACAGAATAATGTTGATAATGATGATGCTCAACAGCGCGGAGAAAAACTGTAGATTAAAAGCGATGTGCCCAAACCAACCTAGATCCCACATAACACCCTCCCATAGCCCGGTGCCACCTTTGACTCACATGTTGTATGGTCAGTAAGCAAGGGCAATGTCAGTCAAAAAAAGGGGAATGGTAAAAGCCCCATTTAACTCGAAATCGGAAACCGGATCTGATCCACATGCAGCATATCTCATGCGCCGCGATAGTGAAGTTCGCTCTTGATGGGTACGGAACCAGCTACGCGGCGTGCGACCTCCATCACCTTGACCATCTCCTCCGGTGGATGGACAATGCCGCGAATAACTATCCCGGAACTATCGTGGAAAACCTCCAATGTCGGAATGAATATCCGGCAATCGGTGAAAATTGCGGCCTTAACTTTGGCGGCCAACGCCAATTGACCTAATTCTTTCATCGCCTCAGGGGTAACCTTCTTGTCCTTTGCCGGCATTTCTTCAATGATCAGGTCGGTCACCTCATCCAGGCTAAGACTGTCCATATTATAGACCACATCATATGCGTCGGGATCGGACCAGTCCTTGTGAAATACACTCTGGAGATAGCACGATCTCTCATGCTCACTGGCCGCAATCAATCTCCTGGCATGTTTCGTATCGATCCCTTCACGATCGCTGGTCAACTTGATCCTTGCCACCAGGGGGGCGGTAATCCGCACGCTCAAAACAAAGGGGATATCCTTCAGCAGCCAGTTCCCCCCCCGGCCCAAGATTACAACCTTGTCCTTCAGAGCATACTCATAAACACAGCTTTCGGCTAACGCCACAAAACCGGAAAAGGATTGGTCAAACCGCTCCCAGAGGGTAGGGCAGTGCTCGTCGAGATCCTCGCCCCATTTCAACCATTGCTCACCAAAGCCTTCCACCTCCTTAAAGATCAGATCCTTATTGAGAAATTCATAACCCAGCTTCCGAGCCACGCTCCTGGCAATCTCCTCGCCGCCAAGTCCACTCGCTCTTGATATAGTCACAATAGCCATACCTACACCTCCTTACTCGTCTGCAACTGTTCATCTTCCAACACAATCCTGTCCTGTTTAGCTATCTTCCTTTTCAACATGAGCTTTCCAGCTACCAGGACGCCAACTACAAATATGGCCATCACAACATATTCGACCATCTGTGATGGATGAAACACCCGCACCACGAAGGGGTCTGTAATGATCATCTCCCCTGCCACCTTACCGAGAATGGCTGAGCCTATGTAGACGATAATCGGGTATCTATCCATCAGCATGGAAAGGATCGCGCTTGTCCCTACAATAAGGGGTACGCTGGAACCCAGACCAAAAATCAGAAGAAACATATTGCCATGGGACGCACCGGCAACACCCAAGACATTATCAACGCTCATGATCAGGTCTGCGACCGTAATAACCTTGACCGCACCCCAGATAGTCCCTGACGCGCTGACTGAACTTTCCTCCGCACCCTCCGTAAAGAGTTTGGCCGCAATCCAGGCGATTAAAAGCCCACCGCCAAGTTTCAGGAATTCTATCATCAGCAGCTTCGCGGCGAAAAAAGTGAGGATTATCCTCAAAAAGACCGCCAACCCGGACCCAAGGACCATGCCCCACAGCCGCTGTTTTTTTGGAAGCGACCTGACCGCCATGGCGATCACTACAGCATTGTCCCCTGATAGAATAATATTGATAATGATTATGCTGAACAACGCTGATAAAAATTGCATATTAAAAGATATGTGCCCAAACCATCCAAGATCCAGCATTTAAGACCTCCATGATTCTTGACTAATTTCAGTTATCAAACCTGAATATTACCGTTCTTCCGAAGCCCCGATCCCCTTTGGAGTCCCCTCACAGATTTTCACGGGGCCGGCCCATCGTTTCCCAACAATTTGTGATGGCGGTTTTCAGCGAGTCCTTCGCCCTTGTGGAATCCATGGGGCGATAGCCCAGAAGCTTTCCGGATAAAGCGCAGGACAACTTCCAGGGATCAGCCAGAAAGGCGCTGCCTTTCCATCCCTCTTTGGGCACACACCTGATTGCTGAGGGTGATCCGGTGACCTCCCGAACCATCTCCGCAACCTCCTCCCAGGTCACGTACAGGGTTGAAAGATTAGATGTCCGGCCACAAGGCTTCCATGAAATCTTGTTGGATTGACGCTGGAAATGAATTTGAGAGGTTCCACATCCCTGTCAAGGACCCTGACATCGAAACCGCGTTCGAGAAGCTCTGAGGTAATAAATCTTCCCACCGACCCGGCGCCGCCGGTGATGAGAATTGTCGTATCAGCATGTCGCATAATTAATGATGACAACCCTTAAGAAAAAAGGGGCAGGGGCCAAAAGAAGCCCCTGCCGCAAGAACAGAAAATTTTAAATCAGGCCTCCGCAGGCTTGCGGTTAGCCTTTATTTTTCCCAGGATATGCTTTCCCAGGGGCATGAGGAACAGGAAGAAGGCGATTGACATGAAAACCGTGGAGATGGTCGAACTGAAGAAAGCCATGGGGGAACCATCGCCTATGATCAGGGTCTGGCGCAGGAATCTCTCGGTCATGCCTCCCAGGACCAGGGCAACTGCAAGCGGGGCCAGGGGATAATCCAGCTTCTTCATGACGTACCCGATAAGACCGAAGATAAGAGTACACCACACGTCAAACATGAGGTTCCGCATCACGTAGCTGCCGATAAAGCAGGCGACAACGATGATCGGTGTAAGGAGGCCCCAGGGAATTTTCATGATGGAGGCCAATACCGGGGTACCCAGGAGACAGATGATCAGGCAGACCGTTCCGGAGAGGAAAAGGCTGGCGATGAGCCCCCAGACGAACACCGGTTGTTCGATAAACAATCTGGGACCCGGCCAGAGGCCCCACATATAAAGGCCTGCGAGAAGAACAGCCGCAGTGGGAGAACCTGGAATCCCCAGGGAAATCATGGGTAGAAGTGCCCCGGTTCCAGCCGCGTTGGCCGCGGCCTGGGGCGCCAGCACCCCTTCGATCGCCCCCTCGCCGTACTTCTCAGGATGCTTGGAGTACTGCTTGGCAATGCCGTAACCAAGGAAGGATGCCGGGGTGGCCCCGGTCCCAGGCAGGATTCCAACGAAAAAACCGAGGACAGCGCTGAAAAAGGTCAGACCGAAATGCTCCTTGGTCGCCTTGAAGCCGTCCTTGATGTCCTGCCATCCAAGTTTGGCATGGATTGTTTCCTTGATCTCGGTTGAGAACCGCTCCTCTCCGTCGATCATAATCTCGCCAAGGCCGAAAAGCCCGATGGTTATAGGGACAAAATGAAAACCGCTGAGAAGGGCCATTGTTCCGAAGGTCAACCTCGGATGGCCGGTAACTATGTCCAATCCGGCCATCGTCAGAATCAGTCCGAAGCATGTGCTGACAAGGGTCTTTGTGGCCGATCCTCTGCCGAGTCCCACGAAGGTGCTGAAAGCGAGCATCATGATCCCGAACATCTCAGCAGGACCGAATTTCAGGGCGAACAGGGCCAGCGGCATGGCCAGAGTCACGAAAAAGATGGCCGCAACAAAGATCCCCACGAAAGAGGCCAGAAAAGCGGCGGCAAGGGCCAGCCCGGCCTGCCCTTTTTTGGCCATCGGATACCCATCGAAAATAAGGGCCACGGACCATGGCTCCCCGGGGATGGCGAAAAGAACGGAGGTTATCACCCCTCCGTAAAGGGCTCCCCAGTAAATGGCGGCCAGAAAAATAATGGCAACCGTTGGGGGTACCAGGACAGTCACTGGAAGCAGCAGGGCCACCCCCGCGGTTCCGCCCAGCCCGGGCAGGACGCCTACCGCCAGGCCAAGCAGAAGGCCCAGAGTCATCATAAGTAAAGACAGGGGCTGTAGAGCCACCCCGAATCCGGTCATCAGGTGAGTCAGTGTTTCCATCTATTCCTCCTGATCTGAAGGCCTTTCTTCAAACCGTTCGGTCTTTACACCCGCAGTTCCTGCATAAGACCGTCAAGCGGTTATCCGGAGGCTACCTTGTCCCGTAGAGCGATGAGGTGCTTTAATTCCACGGAAGATCCAACCATGATATTTTCCAGCCCGGCTAAACTGTGCCTCGGGCATTATTTTTCGTTAGAACGGGAAAAGCCCTTTCTTGTACAGAAAGCTCTTCGGCAGGGGAAGCTGCAGCCCTTTCTCCATTCCGAAGTAGACCGCCGCGGTCATAATAACGGTGAACAGGATGACCGTAGACCAACGGTGTTTTCCCAGCCATCGGGTGAAAAGGAGACAGTAGCCGATAATGGCCCAGTAAACCCCGGTATAGACTATACCCACGGTAAACACCGATGCGGTAAAAAAGATTTTTACCGCCTCCAACAGCCCTTCCTTGCTGACGAAAAAGGGCTCACCATCATTCTTTTTTTTCAGGCCGGCGACAAAAATCATTATGGAACACAGGAGCATCAACAATCCCAGCCAGAAAAGCGTAAAACCAGCCGCAGGCCCCTGCTCCTCTACCCATCCGAAACCAAGCCTGAAAGCCTCACCAAGTGTTACGATGGATGCAATTATAAACCCCAGCGCGGTAATCAACTCGCCTTTTTTCAAAATACCCTCCCCTGAATCTCCTGATAAGCGGTGGAGCGGGCCCCTATACAAGGGAAAGGGACCCGCCGCCGCCTTTGATCAGAGTTTGCCCATTGACGATACCGAAATGCTCGTCATCGGAAGGCTATTTAATCCAGCCCTGGGCCTTCATGATTTTTATGTGCAATTTCTCATAGTTCTCGCAGAACTTCTCAAGGGCGTCACCGGATATTGTTGTCCGCTGCAGACCGAACTTGGCCGCGAAGGCCACCCAGTCCGGGTTTTCGGAAATCTTACTGAAAAGCTCTATCATCCCGTCCTGTGCCTCTTTTGATATCCCCGGAGGGGCGAATACCGCCCGCATCATGTTGTAGCTGAAATCAAAGCCCAGCTCCTTGGCTGTGGGAACATTCTCAAGGCCCTTTACGGTCAGCCGGTTATCCTGGAATACAACCAGCGGCCTGACGAATTCAGGGAAGAAGGGGCCGGCTTCGCTTACCTGGTTCACCGACGCCTCGATGTGCTTGCCCACCAGGGCCTTGGCAACGGAACCGCCTCCCTTGAAAGGCACATACCTGAAAGGCTTGGTTTTGCCGATGGTCTGGATAGCCCTGAAGACAATCTCGTCCTCCTGCTTGGAGCCCGTTCCTCCAACCGTGATGCTCCGCTTGCGCGCCTCCGTCAGGAAATCCTCGAAGGTCTTGAACGGGCTGTCATTTGGAACCCAGAGGGGGAAGTTGTCCAGTGCCAACAGGTAGATCGGCGTGAAATTACGGAAGGTAAAAGGAAGATTCTGGAACAGCGGAGTGGTAATAAAGGAGTTCAGGGTGATCATCATGGTGTAGTCGTCACCCTTCTGGTTGAGGACATAATTCATGGCAACAGCCCCTGCTCCACCCGCCTTGTTTATTGGGATTATCGCCTCGTCGACATAATGGCCTTTTACGTTAAGGCCCACCAGGAATCGGACGTATTTGTCCGCCCCACCACCAGCGCCCGCCGGGATAACGAAACTAATCGGTCGCGTGGGCCATGCGGCCTTTGCCACCCCACCAAAAAGCGCGATGGAGGCAATGGCAACGACAGCGACAAGCAGAAATGTATAGCGTTTCTTCATGCTTCGCATAATTTTTCCCTCCTGAAAAAACTCAAGTTCCCCCCGCTAGCTTCATATTCTAAACACCAACATCAAAGGTCTCTGCTTTTTTCTCACCTCCTTTCCTACATTCAGGGTTAAAGGTCTATCCGATATTTTTTCTAAAAAGGGGTCCGGAGAACCTGATAACGCAACCGTTAAAAGGCGCCCCCCAGACCCCTGATAGAAAATCTCGGACTAGAACAAAATCATACAGTTTCCCTCGGTCCTTGTACAGGAACCGCTACCGGCATGCCCGGGGCCTTCAGCTTTGCATCGATGAAGGCCTGCATCTTTGCGATGTGCTCAGGCTTGAGGTGGGCAAAACGGGCCTGACCCTTCATGTACTCCTTGACAGGCTTGTATTCCTTGGGAATATGGTCATATTTGAACTCGCCGTTCTCCCACTCATAGTTGACCCACATCCCGGTTTCGATGGCCAGTTTGGCAACCGACACCGTCTTCTTGGCATCAAACAGCCAACCCTTCGGACATGGGCAGTGGATGTGCAAGAAGGTTGGGCCCTTGTAATTGAGAGCCTTTCGGACCTTATTGATGAGGTCGACAGGATAGGCCAACGAAGCCGTGGCGACGTACTTCACCGCCGGGTGTCCGCCGATTACCAACTGCGGCGCGTCCTTGGGAAAGAGGGTTTTTCCCTCCGGGATTGCCTTGCCTGGAGGGGTAAAGGTCGTATTGGCCCCATATGGGGACATCGGTGAGGTCTGGATGCCCGTATTGGCGTAGGACTCGTTGTCGTACATGATAAAAAGAGCATCGTGCCCCCTGTACATCATGCCTGACATGGCCTGGAGCCCGATGTCGATGGACCCTCCATCCCCTGCCATGACGATGACGTTGGGAAGCTTGCCCTTGTACTTTCCCTTCCGGATCTTGACCTGGTAGGCCGCTTCAACACCGGAGGCGATAGCCCCTGCGTTGGTTATCTGGCAGTGCATCCATGGATAGGCAAAGGGAGCGCTAAGGTAGCTGGTGTTGGCCACATACATGCAGCCCGTCGGTCCCAGAAAGATGGACTCCGGCCCGGACGCCTTCGAAACCAGTTTATAGCACAGGGCGGGACCGCATCCCGCGCAGGTCCGGTGTCCGGGAACGTAATATTCCTCCTGGGTAACACTGCGAATCGATTTGACCCGCTCCAAATTCTGTGTTTCAACCGCATTCGCCATAATAATACTCCTTCTATAGTTATCGGGATTATATTCCTTCCTTTTCAAATCCAAGCCAGTAGACGTACTTCTTGATCTTCTTGTCCTTGATCGCCTGGGTAAGGACCTTGGCCATATTGAAGAACTCATTGAGAGTGACCACTTCCCCGCCAAGACCGGCCATGAAGGAGGTTACCAGGGGCTGCTTCGATGAATCGTAAAGGGAAGCTCTGACCTCATGAATAAGGTTCCCACCTTTCATGGCTCCGCCATAGGAGGTGCTTGTCTCGACACATCCGACCGCCTTGAACTTTGACAGGCACTCCTTGACCACCTCGGTGGGGAAGGGCCTCATGAAGCGCAGCTTCACCATGCCGGCCTTTACTCCCTTTTTCCGGAGGTGATTCACTGCAAAACGTGCCGTTCTGGCATGGGCTCCCTGGATGAAGAATACGAAATCAGCATCATCAGTCATGTACTCTTCAACAAAGGGGTTGTATGTCCGCCCGAAGATCCTGCTGAATTCGTCCATCACCTGCTCCGTCACCTTCGGCACGTCCAGATGGGCCTGGGCCCGCTGGATGTCGATGGCCGAACCCTGGTCGGGGTAGACCTGTGGGCCGTGGGACGTGGGGTGGGTGGGGTCCAGGGCATCAGGGGCATCATAGGGCGGGAGGAACTCATCCACCTGGGACTGCTCCGGCAGGACCACCTTGCCGGGGATGTGGGAAACGAAGTACCCGTCCTGGCAACAGAACTGGGGAAGCATGATTTTCGGATCCTCTCCTATCCGGTAGTAGATCAGGGTATTGTCAAATGCCTCCTGGGGGGTCTCAGCCCATCCCATGATCCACCCCTGGTCCCGGCAGCTCATTACATCCGTGTGCTCGGAGCCGAAGTCTCCGGGTGGGTCCAGGGCACGGTCGGCAATGACCATCTGAACGGGATACCGTCCGCCCGCGGCGGGGGAATAACACTCCATCGCGTAGGCGACCCCGACTCCGGAACTTCCTGTATATGCCCTGGCTCCCGCGGCGGAAGCGCCGTAGGCTATGGAAACCTGGGCATGCTCTCCTTCTCCATGGACGAACTCAGCGTCCAGTTCCCCATTGGCGATAATCTTTGAAAGCTCCATCATCACGCCTGTATATGGACGAATGGGGTAGGAACTGATGACTTCGACCCTCGCAAACTTGGCACCAAAGGCTGAGGCCGCACAGCCGGCCAAAAATATTTCTTTCGCCATTTTAAACACCTCCTCCTAGAATGGTTTCTCCAAACGGACGACACCATCCTCAAATTCCAGTTCGTTAACCGCGGTGAGGGCAAATGCAGGACACTCTACTGCACAGATGAAGCAGCCCTTGCAAAAATCCGCGTTCCAGACCATTTTTTCCTCTTCTTCGTCCAGATGCCAGCATGCATCGGGGCAGAAAATGAAGCAGTTCAGACAAAGGGTGCACTTTTCGTGGTCGATGACCGGGCGGTCGGTTCGCCAGTTGCCCGTAATCATCATCCTGTTTTCCTTTACCGGGGCAGGGAGAACCGCACCCCTCGGGACCTCTTTTCCTTCCGGAAATCTAAAATCGGACATGATCTTCTCCTTTTTTAAAGGGATTTTACCTGTGCTGCCTCGTAGCCCTTTTTAACGCCATCCTTGTTTGCGGCTACCGAAACAAGGCTCTCAAGGGTCAGCTTATCCGTGGCCTTCGCGGCTGCCCCGACTATCGGAGCGGAGATGCCGGCTCCAACGGACACCGTTTCCACGCCACCTTCAGATCCCATGAAATCCAGGTCAACATCACCTGCGAGGGAATTGGCGTCAACACACACAATGGCGCTGAGCAGATCCTTATTGGGAATAAACTTGAGGATTTCTTCAGGCGATCTCTTGGTATTGACCACAAGGACTCCGCCCTTGGGCATGCCCCTGAGCACGTCAATCCCCTTGACGATGGTGTCATCCATAATAACCGACATGTTGGGATGATCGTTCTCGTAGTCGTAGCGCATTTCGATGTCTTCATCGCTGATACGAGCGTACTTCCGCAAAGGAACCTGAACCCTGTCGGGCAGATCCGCGTAGTCGTCCCACGCCTGGACAAATTTACCATCCTTATCCGCCGAGTTGGCAATCAGGAGTGACAGATGGCGCCCTTCCATGTCCTGCGTCACCCCGCGCGCCCAAATAGTAACTTCATATACTTCGCCCATAATGTATTACCTCCTATAATCAGTGAAAAACCTTAACATGGCCGCAAAAAACCCACTCCGGGACTTTTTGCTCCACGAAAAGCGAAAAGCATCGTTTTCGCTTTCCTCACAAATCAATGACTTACATTGCGAGCCATTGATTTGGGCACCCCACTCGGGGTGCGTTGACGGACTTCTTACAAGTCCATCCGCTTTGGGGACCCTAAACAGGGTGGTTTCACTATATCCCCCCCTTTCTGTGCGGTTTTTTTCAGTTCCTCCTTTCTGTTGACCGAGAACAGGCTGTTTTCAATATCTTCCAGGTGCTCACGCATTATGCCGGCCGTGAGCTTCTTATTGCCCGCTTTAATAGCACTGACCATCTCTTTGTGACGAATAAGGGATTGTTTCGGCCTACCCTTGATCTGCAGGTAGTTATCACGACTCTCGCTGAAAAACTCCATGGCTGCGTCCATCATTCGAAGAAGAATCCGGTTTTTTGCCGCCTCCGCCAGCGCCTTATGAAATGCCTTGTCGACTTCCGTGCCCGTCCCGCCCTCTGCGACCTGTGTTTCCTGATCGCCGAGGATCTTTTCCATCTGCTCAATCTCCTCAGGCGTGGCCCGTTCCGCAGCCAGATAGGCGACCTGAGGCTCTATCAACCGGCGCACCTCGAACAGTTCACGCTGCGCATGCTTTTCAGATAGGATAAAAGCAGCAAAGGGCTTCACCAGCAGCTCCACCGGCTGACTGGCCACGTATGTCCCGTTTCCCCGCCTGCTTTCCAGAAAACCCTGGCTCTCGAGTGTTCTAAGAGCCTCCCGGAGAGAGGACCTGCTTACGCTGAACGTCTCCGCCAACTCCCGCTCCCCCGGAAGCTGATCGCCCTCCTTGAGAACTCCGCTGCCGATCATCTCGGTCATCTTGGCGACAATCTCTTCATAAACTTTCGTCTTCTTGATCGGCTTGAACATTTTAGAGATATTCCCCTTCAGGCCTTCCGCTTGAAGACTGAGGCCGATATACTCGACAAAACGGCATGCTGCCGGGCCGCCTCGGTGAAATGATCGGATGTCAAGACGCACCGCGAAAAATCCGATACTCCATCGCTTTTCGAACAATCTTCCAGCCCAAGCATGATGGCCCTCTTACATGAGGCCTCTATGTCGGCTCCGGTCCATCCTTCACTCACATCCGCAAGGAGGTCCACATCGACATCGGCATCCAACGGCAGGGACTGCAAATAGGTCTCCAGAATCTCCTGCCTTTCCTCACGATCCGGGAGAGGAAATTCGATCAAATAATCGAAACGTCCGGCCCTGAGAAGGGCCGGTTCCATCAGATCTATCCGATTCGTAGCGCCGATGACGACAACTCCGAGAGAACCGTGAAGCCCATCCAGTTCCCTGAAAAGCTGACTCACCATCCTCTGGGAGACATTTCCCGCGTCATCAGCGGATCGCGCGGAGGCGATAGTTTCGATCTCGTCAAAAAACAGGATGCAGGGCGACGCCTGTTTTGCCCGCTTGAAGACCTCCCGTAGCCCTTTTTCCGACTCTCCAACCCACTTTGACAAAAGAGTTGGAGGATCAACGACAATCAGTGTCATGCCCATCTCGCCCGCAAGGGATCTGGCCATCAGTGTCTTTCCTGTCCCGGACGGGCCGGAGAAGAGAACCCCCTTGGGCGGACCCAGGCGGGAATCGGCAAAAAGGGACAATCCCTGAAGGGGGAGCTCTACGATCGAGCGAAGCTCCCGCTTGATCTCCTTCAACCCCCCGATGTCGGAAAAGGAAAGACGCGGCCGCTCGACCATGAACTCCCTGGTGGAGGTCGGTTCGACTCCCTTGAAGGCCGTCAGGAAATCCTCCGCTGTGACCTCGAGGGTCGTCCCCTTTTTCATTACAGGCCTTTTACCTACATCGAATTTGATCTCCGGCATGATCCGACGCAGGGTCGCCATGCCTGCCTCCTTGCAGAGAGCTGCAATATCAGCCCCCACGTATCCATGGGTAATTTCTGCAAGACGGTCCAGATTCACATCGGCGGCAAGCGGCATCTTCCGGGAATGGATCTTCAGAATCTGGAGCCGGCCCGATCGATTGGGAACACCGATGGTGATCTCACGATCGAAACGTCCAGGGCGCCGTAGGGCCGGATCGACCAGCTCAGGAAGGTTGGTGGCGCCGATAATCACCACGTCCCCTCTGGACACCAGTCCGTCCATCAGGGCAAGAAGTTGAGCAACCACACGTTTTTCCACGTCCCCGATAACCTTGGCCCTCCTTGGGGCAAGAGCGTCGATCTCGTCGAGGAAAATAATACTTGGAGCGTTCCTTCGCGCCTCCTCAAAAACCTCCCTCAGCTTGGCCTCACTTTCTCCGTAGTACTTATGAATGATCTCAGGACCATTTACGTGGATAAAGTGGGCTCTGACCTCATTGGAGATGGTGCGGGCGACAAGGGTTTTTCCAGTCCCCGGAGGCCCTGAGAGAAGAACACCCTTGGGGGGATCAATACCAAGCTCACTGAAAAGTTCCGGAAATTTAAGGGGAAGTTCTATCATCTCCTTGACACTGCTTAATTCCTTTTCCAGCCCTCCAATGTCCTCGTAGGAGATTCTGGCGGCCTTTTCGTGCAGGAAATCCGGGGTTTTAAAGGAGATGGAGGTGCCGGGGGTTATCAGGAGAGCCCCTCGCGGGCTGGCGCCATCGACAATAAAGAATTGCGGCCGCGTACCGAACAGGGCGATCTGGATCTTATCGCCAGGCACAATGTACCTTCCCGAAAGCATCTGAAGTATGTGGGGTATCTCGGAACTTTTCGGGATGATGCTTGCGGTTGCCATGGGTGAGAGCAGGATGCTCTCAGCAGGTTTGAAGGAGGCCTTCCGAACAGTACACCATTCGTCGACAGAAACGTCGGCATTTTCCCTCGTAACGCCGTCCATCTGAATCAGGCTTTGCCCGGAATACTCAGCAGTGGCCTGGGCTGTTCGGGCCACTGTAGATCCACGGCCGGTAATCATGAGAAGATCGCCGGGCACAGCCCTTATACTCTTCAGTTCCTCGGTATCCACACGGGCAAATCCCTTGCCCACATCCTCAACGAACGCCTCGGCTACCCGAAGAGAGAGTTCTTTTTTCGGCATGGGTCTGGTTCTGGCTTCAGCTTTCAATTTCCGCTATTACCCCCCCTTGGGCGACTACCACACCATGCCGCCATTGCAGTACGGTGGTACGGTGGTACGGTGGTATGACCAATGCTGCCAAGCTAATACTTAAAGTAAGGCGCTCTATTTGTCAAACAAAAAAACAAACCGCCCTCCTTATCGTAAATTTATCTATAGTTTTGCGTACAGCAAAATTGTACCTCTCTCGGGTTGGCTTCGCAACAATCTGTAATTTTTTCCCACAGGGGATCATTCCTCACCCTGCCGGGCGCACCACGAAAAAAGCCCCCGGTGGGGGGCTTGGAAAATTTCTGGTTGGACGAAACGTAATCTATGCGGTTACTTTCGGCTGGTTCGAACCAGGACAGGGATTTTGGAATAAGCGAGGACCTTTTTCGTTACGGACCCCAGAAGCTCACCTGCAAGGCCCGTCCTGCCGTGTGATGCCATAAAAATGAGGTCACAGCCATGACGGTCCGCCACCTTGATGATCCCCTCAGCGGGCGATTCCCTGGGCATATAAACCTTCTCACAGGGGACGCCGGCGGCGTTGGCCATCTTTTCGACCTGGGACAGGAACTTATCAGCCAGAACCTTGGTCCCTTCCTCGACGTGAGCCATGGCGTTCTGGGTCTTTTCGGCATCATGGGAGCTCCACAGGATTTCCGGTTTGTATACGTCGAGGATTTCAAAGACGGAAAGTTTCAGGGTAACGTGAACCGCCGTGACTGTGGCGCCAAGGGTTTTGGCAAGCTGTATACCCTCCGCTGCCGCCACGCCACAAAACTCGGATCCATCCGTCGGTATCAGGATATTCTTGTACATGCGACCTCCTTTTCCAGTGGTTTTACATCCTCAAAAAGACTCTCGGCTATTGGCGCTCACCCAATAAAACCATCAGCTGAAAACTTTCATGGCGCAGAGCTTCCCGCACATGGAACAGACGTCCTCCATATCCGGGTGATCGGCGAACCTCCGTTTGAACTCCACCGGATCAAGCGCCTGGTCCATCTGTCCCTGCCAATCAAGCGTTACCCGGCATCGCGACATGGCAGCGTCCCGGTCAATGGCTCGTTGGTTGCCCCTGGCAATGTCCACGGCATGGGCGGCTATACGCGTGGCCACGACCCCGCGCCGTACGTCGTCCAGATTGGGCAGGCCGATGTGCTCGGCGGGAGTTACGTAGCAGAGAAAGTCGGCCCCGGCCATACCTGCTATGGCGCCGCCGATGGCCCCGGTAATATGATCGTACCCGGCTCCAATGTCGGTCACCAGCGGTCCGAGGACGTAGAAGGGGGCCCCATGGCACAACGCCTTCTGGAGCACGACGTTTGCCTCAATCTGGTGCAGGGGGATGTGACCGGGCCCCTCAACCATCACCTGGACACCGGCATCCCAGGCCCTGGTGGTCAGTTCCCCCAGGGTGACGAGTTCCTCTATCTGGGCCGGATCGGTGGCGTCGGAAAGGCTTCCGGGGCGAAGCCCGTCACCGAGGCTGATCGTTACGTCGTGTTCCCGCAGGATCGCCAGCAGGTCGTCGTAATGAGTGTATAGCGGATTCTCCTTCTCTTCCCTCTCCATCCACGCGGCGAGAAGCGATCCACCACGGCTGACTATGCGGGTCACCCGGTCTGAACTGCGAACCTTCGCCACCGCAGACCTGGTGACGCCGCAGTGCAGGGTCACGAAATCAACCCCGGCTTCCGCGTGTCTCCTTACAGCGTCGAACACATCGTCTGGAGTTATAAAGGACGGGTCCCCATCCCTCTCGTAGGCGCGCACTGCCGCGTCATAGATTGGAACGGTCCCAACCGGAACGGTGGAACGCCTGATGATCTCCTTCCGCAATCCCTCCATGTCACCGCCCGTGGAAAGATCCATGATTGCGTCGGCGCCGGCATCGATAGCCGCTTCCAGCTTAAGGAGTTCCTGATCCGGGTCGTTGCATGCCAGGCTGGTTCCGAAGTTGGCATTCACCTTGACGGTAAACGGTCCCCCAACCCCTTTCGGCTTCAGGGAGGTATGGGCAGGGTTGGCCGGGATGGCGGCCGTCCCGGCGGCAAGGGCCTCGATCACCAGGCCCGTGGAGACTCCCTCGTCCTTGGCAACCTGTCTCATTACTTCCGTGGTGCGCCCTTCAAGGGCGGCAATTCTCTGGGTGCTCATCGATTACTCTCCAATTCCCGGGAGACGCAGCCAAATCGCAAGGATTTGCAATAAGGGCTGTTTTTTAATGTAATTTCAAATACTTAGCGTATAATCTGACCACGTCTTCCTCAAAACACAGCCCCTATCTGTGCTTACCAGTTTATCAGAAAGTCGGGAAGGTAACACAGTTGTAACGAATATTAAAGGATGAGTTTGAAAATTATGTGGAGAATCGATCTCTGGACTCTTTCCATTACATGATTGTTTCTGGACGATTTGCGCCTCTCACGGATATGTCAGACCTGTTTTATCGCTTCCCTCAAAGGCAATAATATGAGAAATATCTTCCGGTTCCAAAAAGAGGGGAACAACACGGCGACCCTCTTTTGTGGCTCATTGCCGCTGATGGAAAGGGGTGTAACAATCGGCCCGGTGCCCAAGTTTCAACATCTCAAAACTTCAGCCTCCAGGGGGAATTTTTACAGGAAGGTAAGCCAGTGGGGCTTTCTTTTCTGGTGTGTTTACATCGGGATTCGCTTCGGAATTTTCGTCCACCTGTACCGCATTGGAAGCACCCCTGGCTTCTCCAGACCTCCATCGGTGGAAGCTTTTCTCCCCATCGGGTCACTTGTCGGCCTCAAGAATCTTTTTATAACCGGAGTTATCCACCCCGTTCATCCCGCAGGTGTTGTCCTTCTCGTGACCTTTTTCGGGATGAGCCTTGCCGCAAAGAAATCCTTCTGTTCCTTCATCTGCCCTGTGGGCACCTTGTCCGAGCAGCTCTGGAAGGGGGGAGAAAAACTGTTCGGCCGCACCTGGCATCTTCCGGCTTGGGTCGACATCCCCCTGAGATCAGCAAAATACCTTCTTCTTTATTTTTTTATTATCATTCTTTTCAAAATGCCCGTTGCCGGTATCCTTCCATTTCTAAACGGCCCGTATTGGGCGGTGGCCGACGTCAAGATGCTCGATTTTTTCGTACACATATCTTCGCTTGCTGCCGGAGTTATTCTGATCCTCGCTGCCCTGTCCCTCCCCATGAAGAATTTCTGGTGCCGGTATCTGTGCCCCTACGGCGCCCTTGTAGGGCTGCTTTCTCTGGCAAGCCCGTGGAAAATACGCCGAAACCATGAAAACTGCACCGAATGCGGGTCATGCGCCCGGGCGTGCCCGTCCCACCTCCCCGTTAACCGGAAAAAAGTGATCCGCTCGGTTGAATGCACCGGGTGCCTCACCTGTGTCAGCAATTGTCCCGGGGATGAAGCACTGGCCATGTCCCTGCCGTTCTGGGAAAACCCCCTGCCGGCCTGGGCCTTCCCCTCCTTTGTCCTGTTCCTTTTCGCCCTGGGGGTAGGATGGGGGATGGCGACGGGGCATTGGCAGACGACCCTCACTCCGGCAGATTACAGGACCCTAATCCCCCTGGCCCCCTTGCTTTCCCATTAAAAAAGGGAGGAGCAGATGCTCCCCCCTGTCCCAGCCGGGCCTTTCATTCCCATGTTACTCTCCTTTGGATTCAGCCGGAACCCTCTTGATAAAATGATTCCTGATTTTCAGCAAACTGCTGGCTATCAGGGCGATAAAAACGGTGGCAGCACAAAATACCAAGGCGATTACTGCCATTGTAGTGATAAATTCCAACATTTCAAATCCCTCCTTTTTTTTAAATCAACAGGGTCCTAAAGGGCCTCAGAGGCGGCTTTTTTGGACATGGAACGGCCAAGTTTGAAAATTCCGCCTATCACGAGGGCCACCAGGACGGAAACGGCGCCAAAAACCAGGGTCATCATTACCAGCATCATCAGGAACTCCAACATTTCAAACACCTCCTCTGGGTTAAGACTACGTTTGATCTTGTGTATAATTTAACAAGCGGACCCTGCCATGTCAAGCTTTTTTTGTGATTATTTACACAATCCTTTGTTGCGGGGGAATAACACATGACAAAAGATAACTTTCACTAATAGAAGTACCGGCTTGCCCGGAACAGGCAATAGGCAATAGGGAAAGACACGGGGTAAGAAACAACCAGGCTACAGGCTCAGGGCAGGCAGGAGAGCGGCGAAGGCGGATGGAGAAGACTAGTGAAACCCAGAGTACTCTGTGTTAGATTTTCTTTTTACCCGATCCGGCACCACCCGGGCCACAATAAAATTATCCGAACATGGAGGCGAACGTGACCAAGGAACACAAACAGGGTTCCCAATCCATTAGAAGGATGTTCTCGTCCATAGCCGGACGTTATGATCTGCTTAACCACATCCTGAGCCTGGGGGTAGATATCCGCTGGCGAAAGGAGCTGGCCAAAGAGGTGCCCGGGCCAGCGAGGTCCCCCATCCTGGACCTCGCGACCGGGACCGGCGACGTGGCTTTGACCCTGGTCCAGGAACTAACGGAGGAGGTGAAAGTCGTGGGGGCTGATTTCACTGTTCCCATGCTCGATCAGGCTTCGGTAAAGGTGGGGGCGAGGGGCAAAGGGAGGATCGCCCTCACTGCGGGCGATGCCATGGCCCTGCCGTTTCCGGACGACACCTTCGGCGCTGTCACCATCGCCTTCGGCCTGCGCAACCTGCCCGACCGGCTGGGTGGGCTCGATGAAATGTTCCGGGTTCTCAGGCCGGGTGGCCGCGTCATCGTCCTGGAATTATCCCCAATAGACCATGGGCTCTTGGGCCCACTCTTTCATTTCTACTTCCACCACATACTCCCCGTTCTCGGAGGCGTCATTTCCGGCCGGGCAAGGGCATACCGCTATCTTCCAAACTCGGTGGACTCCTTTCCAAGCCCAAAAGCCTTGGGCGAAGAGATGTCCGGAGCCGGTTTCGGGCAGGTGCGGTTCCGCTCCCTCACCCTCGGCATCGCCTTCCTTCATGTCGGGGAAAAGCCGGATTGACAGGCGCGGCATTCAAGGTCCTCCCCAGACGGATCGGTCATATATCTTCCACTCGCCGTCCATAGGCCTCATCCAGTAAGAGAACATATGGTATGTAGTCTGCCCCTCCGCCTCACGGACTTGCAGCACGTCCAACTGGACATCCCCCACTCTCGGCTGCATCCGAAGATCAAGTCCCTCCAGGTCCCCTTTGCGCAGGATCTTCTTTCCCCTGATCGCGTACCGGAGGATATTCACCGGTCTCGGGAGATAGAAAGCGTCGTCGGGGGATTGGGAAACGGCTTTTACCCCCTCCAGACTGCCCTGCCGCAGAGCCTCAATGTATCGGGAAATAGTTCCCTCTGGAGTATCCAGAGAGGCTTCATTTTCCCCATGGGCCGGGATCGACATGAAAAGAGCGCATCCGATCAGGAGAACCAGTATGGGGACGGCCCGCCGGTTCACCATCCTTCAACCCACCATAACCTGTCCGAGAAACATCACCGTGCCGCCGGCGCCCATACCCCAGCTCGCGTAGGCAGCTCCCATTGGAATATACCCGAGAATAATTGGCGTGGCATCACCCAGAGCCTTTCGAAAAAAAGGCCGGGGCATGTTATCCCCTCCCCCGGAGACGCAGAAAGTCATACACCGACTCCGAATAAAAACACAGCCACAGCCAGTGGGATGGTCAGGTTGTCATCGAATGGGCGGGGAAGGGCTTCTGCCAGTGTTCCCACGACCGAGGCGCCAAACAGTATCATCATCGGGTAGTGAACGGCCAGGGGAGCAAATCCGGCAACGCACTGTAAAGTCAGGAAGCTCACGGCCAGACAGGCCAGGCTTCCCTCCAGGGATTTTTTCCCGATCCTGATCCGACCGATCCACTTTCCGACGAGGATGGCCGCTCTGTCACCAACGATCAGGGGGATTACCGCCGGAAGCGCGATCCCTTTTGGAAAAAGGAGATAGGTAAGAAAAATACCGCCTGCGAAGGTAAGCGCCCCGGTCACACCGTTTCGCTCGGACGAGCGCATGAAGACCCCGAGCCACCTTGTCGTCAGTCCATGGACAACGGGGGACATCTTCCGCCCCGCCTCCACCGCAGCGGCAGCAAGGAATATTATTCCCAGGATGACGCGGTTGGACGGGGCAGGCAGCCCGTACCCCAGAACAGCGAGCAGGACACCGCCCCCCACATGGAAAATGGTCCTGGGAATCTCGGCCCGTAATTCGTGGAGCGCCACTATATCCGCCTACAGATTTTTACGGTAGATCCGGTAGGTCTTGTAATGGGTAGCGGAGAAGACTTTGGCTATGGTCTCGTTTACCAGGGTATTGTCCTCGAGAATCCACGAAAACTCCCCGTAACGATAGCCCTTTTCAATGCCGGCACGCAGGGTGGCTGCGAACAGGGGCGCTTCGAGTCCACGTTTCCGGAACTTTTCCCTCACACCCAGGGTTATGCACCGGCCCGTCCGTATCCTCTTCGCCGCCCTCATGGCCCGTAAGATACCCCATGGAGTCATCCGGCCGTTGAGTACCTTCAGGACCTGATTGTAGTCCGGAAGGCTCATGATAAAACCCGCCGGCTCCTCGCCAATGAACGCGAGGATGGTAAGCTCCGGAACGATGATCGGCTTGAGATCCCTGGCCATCTGATCCATCTCGGCGTCGGTCATGGGAACGAACCCCCAGTTCTTCTCCCATGCATCGTTATAGATGGTCTTCACCACCTCGATCTCCCGGAGAAAATGCTTCATGTCCACCGGTCGGGTTACGAGGTCCTTCTCTCTCCTCTCGATCCTTTTGGTAAGCTTCTCCAGCCTGGGAGGGATGGTGCGGCTGGTATTGAAAGAATAGGCGTAAAGGTCCTTGGCCTTGGCATATCCGGCGTCCGCGAGGAGATCCATGTAGTACGGAGGATTATAGGTCATCATCACGAAGGGCGGGGACATGAAGTTGTCCACCAGAAGGCCGCACTCCTCATTGGTGCTGGGGTTCATGGGCCCAAGGACGAATTCGGCGCCCTTTCCCCTGAGCCATCCCTCGGCCGCGGCGAAAAGAATGGAGGATATTCGGGGTTCGGGAAACGCCTCGAAAAACCCGAAAAACCCCGCTTTTTCGTCGTGAAATTTGTTGTGGTTGTGATTTACGATGGCGGCAATGCGGCCGACGGGCCGACTGCCGTCCATTGCAAGGAAAAGTTTTCGTTCAGCGTGCAGAAAGAAAGGGTGTTTCGGGGACAGGAGTTTTGCGACCTCTTTTTTCAGGGGCGGAACCCAGTAGGGATCATCGCGATTGACGGCCCAGGGAAGCCCGATGAAATCCCGATGGGCCCTTCCGCTTTCGGCGTCGACTACATTCAGGCTCATTGCGAATCTCTACTCAATCAACCCTACGGCCCGTCCAACCTTCACGAAGGCGTCGATGACCCTGTCGAGCTGGGCCTCCGTGTGGGTGGCCATATAGCTGGTACGGATGAGGGCCCTGTCCAGCGGAGTGGCGGGGCTGACCACCGGGTTGGTGAATACACCTTCCTCAAGAAGCATGAGGCTCATCTTGAAAGCGAGGAGATCATCCCCTACCACGATCGGGATAATGGGGGTGGCAGCGCGGCCCACGTTAAAACCGCAGGACCGGAACCCCTCCATCATCCTGTTCGTGTGATTCCACAACCTCTCCCGGCGTTCGGGTTCCTCATCAATAATGTCCAAAGCCGCGCTTACCGCTGCGACACTGCCCGGGCTCAGACTGGCGGAAAAGATCATGGAGCGGCTGGTGTGTTTCAGGTAATCCACTATGTCATTGGAGGCCGCCACAAACCCGCCGATGGTCGCCAGGGATTTGCTGTAGGTCCCCATAATGACGTCAACCTCATCCTCCAGCCCGAAGTGTTCACTGGTTCCTCTTCCGGACTCACCCAGGACACCCACACCGTGGGCATCGTCCACCATGATCCCGAAATCGTGTTTCTTCTTCATTGCGATAATTTCAGGAAGGGGGGCGATATCACCCTCCATGGAAAATACACCGTCAACGATGATCAGTTTGTTCCGATCCTGTTCACTCTCCAGAATCCGGTCAAGATCCTCCATGTCGTTGTGGCGAAACTTTCTTATCTCTCCATAGCTCAACTTGCATCCATCCACGATTGAGGCGTGATTCTGACGATCACTGACAGCTACATCGCCCCTGCCCACAAGCGCCGAGATAACTCCGAGGTTAGTCTGATAACCGGTTGCAAAAACCAGAGCGGCTTCCTTGCGGAAAAACGTTGCAAGTTTTTCCTCCAGCTCGACGTGGATGTCCAGGGTCCCGTTGAGAAAACGTGAGCCGGCACATCCGGTGCCGTATTTCCTGGTTGCTGCGATGGCGGCCTCCTTTACCCTGGGATGGGAGGTAAGACCCAGGTAGTTGTTGGAACCGCACATGATCACCTTTTTACCGTCTATTACAACTTCCGGGTCCTGCTGCGACTCGATAACCCTGAAGTAGGGGTACAGACCAGCCTCTCGCGCCTGCTGGAGCCGTTCGAGCTGATAACATTTGTTGAAAATTCCCACTTTTATCCTCCTCGTTGGCCTTAACTGATCCAGTTGTTCTCCCTGTACCATTGAACTGTCTGCGAAAAACCATTCTCAATGCTGATCTCAGACTGGAACGAAAGATCTCTCAGCGCTTTGGCAGGACTGCACACCCAGCCGGACGCAGCCAATTCCCTGGCCTTGTCCCTGTTAAAAACAGGCATCCGGCCACTGACCCTTCCCCACGCCTCGGAAAGGCCCGCTACTGCGCTCACCAGGCCAGATGGAACCTTTATCCCTCTCACTTTTTTTCCAAGAGCCCCCGAAAGCAGCCGAGGCATGTCGGAAATCCCGACGATCTCTTTTCCGGTGATGAAGTAGGTCTCACCGGCTCCGCCGGAGCATGCGACCCGATGTATTCCCCTGGCCAAGTCCACCACATGAACAAGGCTGAGGCGCGCTCCAGCGTTAATGAGGGGAAAGAACCCTCTGTTTCCCATGCGGAAAAAGGGGAGAATTTCCCTGTCTCTCGGACCGTACACTGCGGGGGGCCTGACAATTACAACAGGTCGGCCCCCGGCGGCCCCCAGAGCTCTTTCTCCCTCAAGCTTGCTCATCCCGTAAGAAGTGATGGGCTCCGGTGGCTCCTCCTCTGTAAGCGCTTTCTCCGCCTCGCTTGGCCCGGAAACAGCCAGGCTTGAAACGTAGACAAGGACTGTGTCGCGTTCCCCTGCCTGCCCAACAGCCTTAGCCAGGCTCCGGCATCCTTCCGCGTTAACCCTGAAGTATTCCTCCCGGTTTCTCGCGGCAACGAGTCCAGCAAGGTGAAACACCGCATCGACCCCGGCTACACCTTCCGCCAAGGCCTCTTCAGAGGCAAGATCCCCGTTTATAATACGGACGGGCCGCCCCGCCAGCCACCTGAGATTGGACGGTCTCCTGACCAGGCACCGTACCTCTACCCCCTGTTTGAGAAGATGGTCCACCAGGTGGCTTCCGATAAATCCTGTTCCACCGGTAACGAAACAGGTACGGATATCCCGGTTAATCATGGGAAAACGTACCACATTGGCTTAAGAACGGTCAACGTTGATGGAGCGGTAAAAAGTCCTTTGATGACTTTTTGCGAAAACATCAATGTCAATGGGCATCCGCCCAGTTGGCGCCTGTTCCCAGATCGACTACAAGCGGAACCCGGAGCGCTGCCGCATTTTCCATCCCGGCCCTGACAATCTCGCAGGCCCGGGCAAGATGATCCTCGGGTACCTCGAAAACCAGTTCATCGTGAACCTGCAGTATCATCCTTGCCTCGGGGGTACGTTCCGCCAGTTCCCGATGAATCGATATCATGGCCACCTTGATGAGATCCGCCGCCGATCCCTGAATGGGGGTGTTTACCGCCATCCGTTCACCGAGCTGCCTCTGGTTCGGATTGTTGCTCGAGAGCTCCGGTATATAGCGTCGCCGGTTCATGGCGGTCTCGACATACCCGTTTGTCCTGGCTTCCTCAAGCGTCCGGTCAATGTAGGCTTTTACCCCTGAATAGACCCCAAAGTATTCATCGATGATCTGTGCGGCCTCCTTCGGATGGACCCCAAGCTCCTTTGACAGCCCGAATGCGCTCATCCCGTAAATGATGCCGAAGTTTATGACCTTGGCCCGCCTTCTCAGCTCGGGTTCCACTCTCTCGCCGGCGCCGAGCACCTGCCGGGCGGTCCTGGCATGGACGTCCTCGCCCTTGCCGAATGCCTCCAACAGCTCTGCGTCCCCGGAAAGGTGGGCGAGGATCCTCAGCTCGATCTGGGAGTAGTCCGCCGACAACAGGAAACTTCCCTCAGGTGCGATGAAGGCATGTCGTATCCTTCTGCCCAGCTGGGTTCGAATCGGGATATTCTGCAGGTTGGGATTGGAGCTTGAAAGCCTGCCCGTGGCAGTTGCGGTCTGGTTGAACGAGGTGTGTACCCTCCCGGTCTCCGGATGGATGAGCACAGGAAGAGCATCAAGATAGGTGGATTTGAGTTTCGCCATGCTCCTGTACTCAAGTACCATGGCCGGCAGGTGATGTTTCAAGGAAAGTTCCAGCAGGACGTCGCTGTTTGTTGAGTATCCTGTTTTGGTTTTTTTGAGAACCGGAAGCTGCAGGACCTCGAACAGAACATGGGCAAGCTGTTTTGGAGAACCGATGTTGAAGGGACTGCCGGCCTCCATGTGGATTTTTTCCTCCAGGTCCCTGAGCTTGCCGGAAAGCCCCGAGGACAGGTCCTGAAGAAGCCGGGCATCCAGCAGAACCCCGGTCATTTCCATCTCCTTGAGGACGTGGACCAGGGGCATCTCCACGTTCCGGAAAAGATCCAGAAGCTTTATCTTCTCGAGGTCATCCATGAGGGGCTTCAGAGCTCTCAATGTTACGTCGGCGTCCTCACACGAGTATATCCCGGCCTCCTCCACCGGGACCTCGGAAAACGAAATCCGGTTTTTTCCTTTCCCGGTGACATCGTCGTAGGAGATCATGGTGTGGCTGAGCCGCTCAGCGGATATCTCCGAAAGGCTGTGGGATCGTCTGGAAGGGTTTACCAGGTAGGAGGCAACCATCGTATCCCATCGAACGCCTTCAAGGGACCAGCCTGAACGCTCAAGAACCTTCATGTCGTACTTGATGTTCTGTCCAACCTTGTGGATGTGTGGATCAGCCAGAACGGGGCCGAGAATCTCCATGGCCCGATGTTCGGGGATCTGGCGGGGAGCCCCAAGATAGGAGTGGGTCAGGGGAATATAGGCAGCCATGCCGGGTTCCCATGAGAGGGAGATACCCACCAGACGAGCCTTCATGGGATCCTTGTCGGTTGTTTCTGTATCCACCGCCAGGAGATCGGCCGTCTGGAGACGCCCGGCCAACTCTATCAGTTCCTCCTCGCTGTCGATTATCCTGTATCCCTCGCGACTGAGGCTTGTCTGCGATGCCAACCCCTTGATGAGACTGGTAAACCCGAGTTCCTGAAAGATCGCCCGCAGGGACTCCGCGTCAGGCCCCCGGGCCGCAAGATCATCCATGGTAACGTGAATATCAACGTCACGGTCAAGGGTCACCAGCGACAGGGCCAATCGGATAGCATCCACACCGGAGGCTAGATTCCGGCCGACCTTGCCCTCAACCTCATCCTTCCTCTCGATAAGGCCCTCAAGTGTGCCGTATGTGGAAATGAGTTTCCCCGCGGTTTTCGGGCCAACGCCCGGCAGACCCGGAACATTGTCGCTCGTGTCTCCCGCCAGAGCGAGGGCATCCGGGACCCGTCCAGGATCCACGCCAAAACGCTCCCGGACCTCCTGGACCCCGATCCATCTATCCTTCATGGTGTCGAGCATGCGCACACGCCCCGAGACCAGCTGCATTAGATCCTTGTCCGACGAAACGACAACTGTACCGTCCACCTCCCCGGCCCAGCGCTTTACCAGCGTGGCGATGATATCGTCTGCCTCGACCCCCTCCTTCCTCAGAGCGGGAATATTGAACGCGTCGATAAGCTCTTCAATACGCGGCAGCTGAACCCTGAGATCCTCGGGCATGGGGGGGCGGTTGGCCTTGTATTGCGGATATCGTTCATGGCGGAAGGTGGGCCCTTTGGAATCCAGAACTATGGCAATGTAGGCTGGCTGATGATCCCGCAGGATCTTCAGCAGCATATTGGCGAAGCCGAACACGGCATTCGTGGGAAAGCCATCCCTCGTGGACAGGCCGCGGATGGCGTGATAGGCCCGGTAGATATAGGAACTGCCGTCAATGAGGTAGAGGCTAGACAACCGTTACCCAGACCCGGTGGTTCGGGTCTTTCCCGTGGACAGCCTTGAAGTAGGCGTCCTGAATGGCCCGGGTCACAGGCCCCGGCTTCCCATCTCCGATTGTCCTGTCATCCACCTCCCGTATGGGGGTAATCTCGGCGGCTGTACCGGTGAAAAATGCCTCGTCCGCCACGTACAGCTCATCCCTGGTGAACCTGGCCTCCGTAACCCGGTAGCCCAACTCCTCAGCGAGGGTGAAGACCGTATCCCTGGTGATCCCCTTGAGAATGGAGGTCAGGGATGTTGTCCTGATCTCCCCGTCCCGGACGATAAACAGGTTCTCACTGCTCCCCTCGCTGACGTACCCATCGGTATCGAGCATGATCGTCTCGTCGTAACCGGCCTGATGCGCCTCCATCTTGGACAGGATGGAGTTGACATAGGCCCCGTTTACCTTGCCCTTTGTCATCTGGCTGTTGACATGGTTGCGCGCAAAGGAGGAGATCTTGGTCCGGATGCCTTTCTTCAGCCCTTCCTCGCCCAGGTAGGCCCTCCAGGACCAGCTGGCGATGAAGACACCCACCGGATGGTCCTGCTGAACCATGAGGCCCATGGGACCGTCCTTCAGGTAGACCACGGGTCTGATATAACCGTCATCGAGCCCGTTGACACGGACGATATCCAGATGGGCATTCCAGATCGTGTCCCAGTCATAGGGAACCTTTATCCTGCATATTTTACAGGAATCGTAGAGCCTCCTCACATGATCCTTCAGGCGAAATATCCCGGGGCCCTCCGGCGTTTTATAAAAGCGGATACCCTCAAAAAACCCCATACCATAGTGCAGGGTATGGGTCAGCACATGGACCTGGGCGTCGGCCCAGTCGACCATCTCGCCGTTCATCCAGATTTTAGCCACCGGTGCAACCATGCATAATCCTCCCTAATATGTCCTGGTAAACTTTCCTGACCTGTCCTCTCGTATCCTGGACGTCGCGGAGAAACTCCCCTGCCGTCTTGCCGTCCCCGGTATACCCCAGCGCCCTGGCAAGAGGTTTGACCTTCTCCTCGTCCAGGGGCACCCGATGGTCGGGTCGGTCACTGTGAAGGTGGGAACGATCCTCGATTTCTCTGTAAAAGAGATATGATCGGCGCAGAATATTATACTGTTTTTCATCCACAAGTCCAGTTGCACGGATGGAATCCAGGGCATGAAAAGTCGAGGTGGAACGGATCCGGGGATACTTTTTGCCGCAGACCAGCTGGAGCGCCTGGACCACGAATTCGATATCCACGAGCCCTCCACGTCCGGCCTTGATGTCCAGGTTATCCCCTTTGCCCTCATCAGCAATTTCATGTTCCATCCTTTGCCTGACACGCATGATCTCGGAAACCTCCTGTTCGCCGGCAGGACGGGCATATGTCAGCTTGTCCAGGATCTTTTCTATTCCAGGGGACAGTTCCCTGTCACCGGCTACCCAGCGGGCTTTGGTCAGCGCCTGACGCTCCCACACCATTGCCTCCTCAAGGTGATAGCGCGAAAACGCATCAAGGGTCGTCACCAGGGGCCCCGAGTGGCCGGAGGGCCTGAGCCTCATATCGATGCGGTACAGAACACCCTCCCCTGTCGGGCTGGTGAGTATGGTGATCATCCGCTGCGCCATCCGGGTGTAATCCTCCCTTTCCTTCTGTGCGCCCTCGATCAGGAAGATGAGGTCCAGGTCGGAGCTGTAGTTCATCTCTCTCCCGCCCATTTTTCCCATGGCTACTACTCCAAATGAGCCGGACGGTTTTTCACCCGGGTCGAACACGTGTCCGGCGGCCAGGTCGAAGGAGGCCTGAAGGAGGGTCTCGGCAAGGAGGGTCAACTCCCCGTTAATGCCGGGCAGGTCCCTTAAGCCAAGCAGATCGCCCAGACCGATACGAAGGATCTCTCCGTTGCGATATCTCCTCAGCATGACCAGCTCGTCCTCGAAGGAAGGGCTTGAAACCAGCGTTTCCCTTACCTCCTCCTCCATGATCACAGCTGACTTGGGGGCGGAAAGATCCGTCCCCATAACCATCAGGTCGAGCAGGTCCGGTTGGCGAATGATAAGGCCGGAAAGGAATGGACTTGAACCGAAGAGAACGGCCAGCAAACGTATGGATTCGGGGTTGCCGGCCAGCATGGAGTAGTAGGAGGCCCTCGCCCCTACCCTGCCGATAAACCGGTTCAGATTGACGAGAACCGCGTCCGGATCCGGCACCGACTTGAGTTCATCCAGAAGACGTGGCGCGATGCGTCTCAGGAGGTTCCGACAGACATCCGAGAAATGGCCGTAGGCGGGGCCGTCCCTGAGAAGGAGGAGGTTCCGGTACCCCTCCTCAGGATCGGAAAAACCGGCCGTCTTCAGTTCTTCTACGGCCTCCTCCCTGGTCAGGTTTTCCCTAAGCAGGTTCGATTTACCCGTCCCCGCCGCGGCCCCGTGCCCCTGCTCAGTGAAGAACAGACGTTCATAACAGACCCTGACGCTTCCGGTAACCCTGCCGAGAGCTCCGTCAAACGCCGCAGGATCGCTCCGTCCGTCCCGCAGATAACCCATGACATAGGCCAGCCTTTCCATCCCTTCCCTATCCCGGGGCAGAGTGTGAATCTGGCGTTCCTCCACCAGTTGAACCCGGTGCTCCACCGTTCGCAGAAAGATGTATGCATCCCTCAGGGTACCGGCGTCTCTCTCTGTCAGGAATCCGTTTCTCATCAGCCGGTCGATGGACCTCAGTGTGTTCTTCTCGCGGATAGCGGGGTTTCGGCCGCCGTGGATAAGCTGGAGGCTCTGGACAAGAAACTCTATCTCCCTGATCCCTCCCTGGCCCAGTTTGATGTCTCTGACCCCGGACGGAGCCCTGTTAACCTGCCGATCGATCTTCTCCTTCAAAAGCCCTATTTCCTCAATAGCCGTATAATCCAGGTGTCTCCGATAAATAAACGGCGTCATCAGGTCAAGAAACTCCTCCCCGAGCCGCTGGTCCCCGCCCACCGGTCTGGCCTTCAGCAGGGCGAGCCTGTCGGTGGTCCTCCCCCAGGACTGGTAGTACACCTCCAGGCTGGAGAGGGAATAGGCGATCTCGCCGGAATCCCCTTCCGGCCTGAGACGCAGGTCCACGCGGAACACCATGCCTTCGGCGGTTCGTTCGCCAAGGAGGTTTGTGACGGCTTCTCCCATCTTGACGTAGAAACTGTGGTTGTCGATAGCATCGCGGTAGCCGCCGGAAGCGGACGGCCTTCCCGTGGTCATGCCCTCATGGGACGAGTAGAGATAAAAGAGGTCAACGTCCGAACTGTAGTTGAGCTCCTCCCCGCCAAGTTTCCCCATCCCGAGCACACAGAATTTCCCGGGCCTGATGGTTTTCAGGCTGCTCACGTGCAGGGGAACGCCGTGCCTCGCCTTCAGATGGGTCATGGCAATCTGGACACAAACATCTATTGACGCCTCGGCGAGGTTGGAAATATCGTGGACGGTCTCCTGCAGTGTCGCGGTCCCAAGCAGGTCTCTGGCGCCGATCCTGAGCATCTCCCTGTACTTGTTGGCACGGAGTATCAAGGAGGCATCCTCCATGGAAGCATCACCACTGATCTTGCTCTCCAGTTCCTCCCGCATGAACGAGGAGTATCTGGTCCCGGTTAATCCCACTTCCCGCATGAGCCAGACATAATTCTCAGGAGAACGTATGATCAATGAAGACAGGAAGTTGCTGTATCCGAAAATCGACAGAAGGGACCTGAGACCATCGGGATCTTCCATAAGGGAGAGGAAGCTGGAATCGTCGGCCATGGACAGGACCCTGGCCAGCCGATTGAGGGCCGCCGATGGGTCCGCTGTCTCCAGAACGCTGCTCACGGCGCGGTGGACAAAACCCTCCGACAGGCCCCTGGATGCGGCCATATCAGTCAGGGACTTGAAAAGCGGGGACAAAGAAGCGGCGTCGGCGATCCTGCCGCTGCGTTTTACGAGAGAGATGAGGGCCCTGCCGTCTCCCCTGGACACAGTCGGCTACCCGGACTCCAGAAGCCCTGACAGGCCCTGGTCGAGAGGCGGTGTTACTATTCCGCGCTCAGTGACGATAGCGGTAATCAGGTTCGCGGGAGTCACATCGAAGGAAGGATTAAACACGGCGATCCCGTCGGGGGCCCATGACAGGTTCCCATACCCGGCAACCTCGGCCAGGGGTCGTTCCTCAATGGGGATAGCCCCGCCGGAGATTATTGAAAGATCAACCGTGGACATCGGGGCCGCCACCACGAATGGAATCCGGTGATAGTGAGCGAGAACGGCAAGGCTGTAGGTCCCTATCTTGTTGGCGACGTCCCCGTTGGCCGCGATACGGTCAGCGCCCACGACCACGAGATCCACCCTGCCCGCGGCCATCAGGGAACCGGCCATACTGTCGGTAATAAGGGTGGCGGGGATCTTATCTTCCATCATCTCCCAAGCTGTCAGCCGCGCGCCCTGCAGGACCGGACGGGTTTCGTCCACCCAGACCATGGCAACCTTCCCGTCACGGACTGCGGAACGTATGATACCAAGGGCGGTCCCGTACCCGGCCGTGGCCAGGGCTCCGGCATTGCAATGGGTGAGGATCCTCGCTTTTTCAGGAACAAGCCGTGCTCCCAGGTCCCCGATGCGTCTGCATGCCGTCAGGTCCTCCCTGAAAATCGCCATAGCCTCAGCTTCCAGCGCATCTCTGACCCGGGAACAGTCCGGGTTTTTTGCCTCGGACATCACCCGCTCCATGCGTTCTATGGCCCAAAAGAGGTTGACGGCAGTTGGGCGGGAGGACGCCAGTTTGGAAGCCGCGGCCCTCACCCTGGCCTGCAGTTCAGCCGGGTCCGTACCGGAGTAGCCACTTGCAGCCATAACCAGGCCGAAGGCCGTCGCACAGCCTATGGCCGGGGCGCCGCGAACCACCAGTGAGCTGATGGCCTCGGCGACGGCAGCGGGGTCAGCGTACTCGACATAGGTCTCTTCGAGGGGAAGTTTTGTCTGGTCCAGGAGCATCAGGAGCTTGCGCTCTGCATCCCAGCGAATCGGTCTAATTTCCGGCACAAGGTTCCCTCCCGTGCTTGAGTGTCTCCGTGTCTCCGTGTCTGATCTTCCCCTACTCCCACGCTCCCGTCCACCCAAGCTCCCCCCTCGTCGTCAATCAGAAAGAAGTTTTCTAAGAATCTGATTGACGACCTTTGGATTTGCCTTGCCCTTCATCGCTCTCATTACCTGTCCCACGAAAAAGCCGAGGACCTTATCCTTGCCTGCCCTGAATTGCTCAACTTCGGCCGGGTGGGCCTCCATGGCTTTCATGACCTCAGCCCTGATGGCCCCGTCATCCGAAACCTGCGCAAGTCCCCGCTCCTCCACAACACTGTCGGGGTCGCTGCCCGTGGCGAATACCTCCTCGAAAACCGTCTTCGCTGCGGACCCCGAAACAATCTGCGATTCCACCAGGGCGATAATGCGGGCGGCCTGAACCGGGGAGATGCAGGCAGACCCGACCCCGCTATCCTTTGCAAGACGCATGAACTCGCCCATAACCCAGTTGCTTGCGGCCTTGGCTTCGGCGCCGGCATTTACCACGGACTCGAAGAACGCTGCGACCTCCGGCTCGGAGGTGAGAACCTCCGCATCGTATTCCGGAAGCCCCAGTTCCTCTACAAACCTGTTCATCTTTGCGACCCTCAATTCGGGCATTGCCCCCTCGACCCTCCTGATCCAGTCCTCATCGATCCTGATGGAGGCCAGGTCGGGTTCCGGAAAATAACGATAATCGTGGGCCTCCTCCTTCCCCCGCATGGAGGACGTCACCCCCCTGACGGAGTCAAAAAGACGGGTCTCCTGGACAACATGGCCGCCGCTCTCCACAACTTCAATCTGCCGCTCGGTCTCATATTCAAGGGCTGCCTGGAGAAACCTGAAGGAGTTCATGTTCTTGATCTCAGCTCTTGTGCCAAGGGTATCCGACCCCCTGGGCCTGATTGAGATATTGGCGTCGCACCGAAGAGAGCCTTCCTCCATGTTCCCGTCACATATACCCAGATAGATCACTATGTCCCGGAGGGTCTGCACGTACCTCTTGGCCTCCTCGGGGGATCGAATCTCCGGTTCGCTGACGATCTCGATGAGGGGAACACAGGCCCTGTTCAGGTCAACCAGGCTGAAGGACGACGATCCCATGGCTCCCTCGTGTACGAGTTTGCCGGCGTCCTCCTCCATGTGAATCCGGGTAATCCCTATGCGCCTTGCTTCCCCGTTGGTGCTGATGTCGACCCAGCCCTTCTCACATAGAGGGTGTTCGAACTGGCTGATCTGGTACCCCTTGGGCAGATCCGGATAAAAGTAGTTCTTCCGGGCGAATACGCTCTCCCGGGCGATACGGCAGTGGGTAGCCAGCCCCATCATGATGGCGTACTTTACCACCTTTCGGTTGAGGACCGGCAGGACGCCGGGCATCCCAAGGCACACCGGGCAGGTGTTTGCGTTGGGTTCCTCGCCGAATCTGGTGCTGCAGCCGCAGAAAATCTTGGTATTCGTTTTAAGCTGGGCGTGAACCTCGAGCCCTATAACCGCTTCGTATTCCATAATTCTTTCTCCGAAAAAATTCCGTTCAAGGTTCCAGGATTCAGTCCAGAGTCCAGAGTCCAGAGTCCAGAGGGAAAACAGGTCCAATGTCCAACGTCCAACGTGGAACGTATTTACAATGGGCACTCCGGGAACTTCCCTCTCTCCTTTTCGTAGGCGAAGGCCACATTGAGCAGGACTTCCTCCCTGAAGGCGGGTGAGATGAGCTGCACACCCACGGGCAGGCCTTCCCCGGACAGGCCGCAGGGCAGTGACAAAGAGGCAACCCCGGCAATGTTCACAGGAATCGTAAAAATGTCCGAAAGGTACATTTTCAGGGGGTCGTCCACCTTATCCCCGAGGGGAAACGCCGGTGTGGGGGCGGTGGGAGAGAGGAGCACGTCCACCTTTGAAAACGCCTCGTCCATCTCCCTGCGAATCATGGTGCGCGCCCTCTGGGCCTTCCCGTAGTAGGCATCGTAATACCCTGACGACAGGGCAAAGGTGCCGAGCATGATCCGGCGTTTCACCTCCGGCCCGAATCCCCTGCTGCGGGTCTCCTTGTACATCTCCATGATACCGCCGGCATCGGGAAAACGGACACCGAAACGGACCCCGTCATAGCGCGCCAGGTTGGATGATGCCTCCGCCGGAGCGATGATGTAGTAGGTCGCCACTGCATAGCGGGTGCTGGGAAGCGTGATGGGAACAAGTTCCATCCCTCTGCTTTCCAGGGCCGCTGCCGCCTTCCTGACCAGATCCTCCACCTCCGGGTCGAGCCCCGCCCCGAAATATTCGTCCGGGATTCCCACCTTCATACCCTCAACATCTCCCGTGAGAAGGGAGGGATAGTCGGGGACCGGGAGCTTCGCGGAGGTAGAATCGGCCGGATCATGACCTGCGATGGCCTTCAGTAGAACAGCGCAGTCGGTGACGTCCTTCGCCAGAGGACCAACCTGATCCAGGGACGATGCGAAAGCGATGACTCCATAGCGACTCACTCTGCCATAGGTGGGCTTCATGCCCACGACACCGCAGTGCGACGCCGGCTGCCGGATGGAACCGCCCGTGTCCGTTCCCAGTGCGCCGATGGCCTCTCCTGCCGCAACGGAAGCGGCAGCACCGCCCGATGACCCTCCAGGAACACGTCCGAGGTTCCACGGGTTGTGAACCGGGAAGAACCCGGAATTCTCGTTGGATGAACCCATGGCAAACTCGTCCATGTTGAGTTTGCCGGAAATGACCGCGCCGGCCTGTTTGAGCCGTGCGACTACCGTTCCATCATAGGGTGGGACAAAGTTTTCCAGGATTTTTGAAGCACAGGTAGTCCGAACCCCTTCAGTGATAAAAATGTCCTTCAACCCCACGGGTATCCCATCCAGAGGCCCAAGAAATTCGCCTTTTTCAAACCGGGCATCAGCCTTCGCGGCCGCTTCCATGGCAGATTCCTCGGTGAGTGTCAGGTAGGCCCCAACCCGGCTGTCCACCTCGGCAATACGGGAAAAGACACTCTCCGTAATCTGCGTTGAGGTGAGGCGGCCCGCTTTCATCTCCTCGTGCAGCTCATGTATGGTTTTGCTGTAAAGATTCATCGGGTTCCTTTTGTTAGTCCTCTATGATCCTCGGGACCTTGAAGGCGGTGCCGGACCTGTCGGGAGCGTTGGCCAGGCCCTTTTCAACCGGGAAGGACGGCTTCACCTCGTCATCCCGAAAGACGTTGAATACATCGATGACGTGGGAGGTCGGGGAAACGCCGGAAGTGTCCAATTCATCCAGGATGCCTATATAGGCGAGTATGTCACCCAATTGGGTCTCCATCCTCTTCCTTTCACCATCGGATAGTTTCAGGCGGGCAAGATCGGCAACGTGTTCAACCAGTTCGGGGGTGATTTTCATGGGAATTTTCCTCCGCACAGGACGTCTGTTTCAGATTGACAGGGTTGATCGGGAAAAGGGAAAATTAGCACAGTCGGGAGGAATAATGAAGAGGGGGGAAGCCTCGACCCTAATACATGTTGACCTTTATTATCTTTTCTTTAAAATACGGCACGTTATAATGTAATCATGCAAACAACGAGCATCAGGAGGGAATAATCGGGCATGAGTGACAAGGCCCCCATAGTAACCGCACTGATCCAGGGTAAAGATACCAAGGGGATCATAGCAACAATTACCAGCTGGATCTTCGATCACGGCGGGAATATCGTCTACCTCGACCAGCACACCGATCCCGTGGAGGATATGTTTTTCATGAGGACCCGGTGGGACATGGATGGTTTCGAGATCCCGCGGGAGGAACTGGACGACGAGTTCAGCAAGGTATGCTGGCGTCTGGGAATGGCCCACAGGCTTTTCTTCTCCGACCGGAAAAAACAGATTGCCATCATGGTCTCCAAACAGGGCCATTGCCTCCTTGATCTCCTGTACAGATGGCGGAGCGACCACCTCCAGGTGGACATTCCATGCATCATCAGCAACCACGAGGACCAGAAGGATATCGCCGGGTACTACCACATTCCATTCCACTATTTCCCGGTTACGAAGGACAACAAGAAGGATCAGGAAAAAGCGGTGATGGAGCTTCTAAGGAAAGAGAATATCGACACCATCGTACTGGCAAGGTACATGCAGATCCTGTCATCCAAATTCGTCAACACCTACCGCAACAGCATCATCAACATCCACCACTCCTTTCTCCCCGCCTTCGTCGGGGCCGATCCCTACAGACAGGCATTCATGCGGGGAGTCAAGATCATCGGCGCCACCAGCCACTATGTTACCGAGAAACTGGACCAGGGGCCCATCATCTTTCAGGACGTGATCCCGGTTACCCACCGCGACAGCGTCACCTCCTTGCAGAGAAAAGGCCTGGACATCGAGAAGATGGTGCTGGCCAGAGCGGTGGGAATGCACGTGGAGAACAGGGTGCTGATCCACAACGGGAAAACGGTGGTCTTCGGGGGCTAGGTTTCAGGTTCCGGACTCCGGAACCTGGGGTCCAGGGTCCAGCGTCCCCTTCGACATGTCTCAGGGCAGGCAGAGGGTAAGATCCAAGGCCCAACGTCCAATGCCCAAAGTCCCACGTGCTGCGAAGTTCTTCGACTTCCCCGTGACAAGCCGCTGAGATTGCCGCGCATGGTTATCTGCTCCCACCTTCGCGTAAAGCTTCGGAGGACAAGCGCAATGACAGCAAAATAATAAAGGTACGCATTAACCGGATGAACCAGAAGTAAAATGCGCTAATTTTAGAGGCTACTTTATCATTGTCGCCTGATTGCCCAAGTGCCGGGAGTACGTTATTTAGCTGTGACGTGATCTGTGCCCGATCAATGGGGATTTCGCAAAAGGATTACGCCCGGCAGAATTTGGAACTGGCGTTCAACCCGTTTTCCCTGGTTAAGAATATGGAGGATAAAGTCAATGTCGGAAGCGTTAATTATAATTGATGTCCAAAAAGATTATTTTCCTGGTGGGCGCATGGAGGTTGTTAACTCCAAAGAAGCTGCTTTAATGGCAAAAACTTTATTGGACGCCTTTCGAAAGCAAAATAAACTTATAGTTCACGTCCAGCATATATCGACAAGAGCAGGAACAGCTTTTTTCCTGCCAGAGACAATGGGCGTTGAAATACATGAAAGTGTACTGCCTTTAGACGGAGAGAAAATCATTACCAAACATTTCCCGAATAGTTTCCGTGACACAGAACTTGAAGAATTGTTGCGTGAGAATGGCATTAAAAAGATCACATTCTGTGGCATGATGTCTCATATGTGTATAGATGCTACTGTTAGAGCGGCATTCGATAAAGGATTTACCTGCATTGTCGCGGACGATGCGTGTGCGACAATAGATCTTTCCCACGGCGGAATTGATGTTCCAAGCTCCAGGGTTCACGCATCACATATGGCGGCTCTTGGTGCGGTTTATGCCAGTGTAATTTCTTCCGAGGAAATTATTGGGCAAATCGGTGCTTAACTCAATGGGAGCATTGATGACCTTTTGCGAAGTCATCAAACCTGCAGGGGTGGCGGAAAAGGATAAGGCATGAACTGGTATCTGGAAGTGCTGAAAAAGTATGCGGTGTTCAGCGGAAGGGCAACCAGGAGAGAGTACTGGATGTTTTTCCTCTTCAACACAATCATCACATTAGTGATCGGGTTCGTCGAGGGGATTGCCGGCAGCCTGGGCATTTTCAGTATGCTTTACAGCCTGGCTGTCCTGATCCCCGGTACCGGGGTGTCCGTCAGAAGGCTGCATGATACGGACCGGAGCGGTTGGTGGCTTCTCATCTCTCTAATTCCCCTGATCGGTGTCATTGTGCTTGTAGTATTTACGGCACAGGACAGCAGGCCGGGTGATAATCAATATGGGGCAAACCCGAAAATCGCAGCCGCCTGACAGGACGACATGGCAGGCATTGGACAGTGAAACAGGATCCGGGGTTGCGCAATAGCCATAATGGATATTTTTACCTTTTGAAACCGCGTCTTACTTTTGCGGGGTCGAATTTCCGGGGGGGAAGGGGGGAGTGGTCCGGGTAAATGACCGATTCCTGCCCCGCTTTGAGAATAACGGGCTCTCCGCCATTCAGGCCGGTTACCTCCACATCCCCTTCAAAAACCGAAACCACCGTCCTGCCGTCAGGCTCCGTGAAGACGGCGAACTCGGTCCCCCGTACGGCGCACACCGCCGACGGGGTTTTCACCCTGAAGCGTATCAATTTTCGGTTAATACCCTTTGTGATCCTGAGAAGAACCTTTCCCAGATCAAGCCTTATAGCGTTCTTGATCACTTTCAAGGTGGTGCTTGGAGCCACATCTATCCGTGAGCCGTCGGCCATCACCCGCAGCTCGGCCCGACCGTCCGAGCCGGTACGCACGGAGTCGCCGGGAGCCAGGGCCACCGCGCCTTCTCCGGGTGGGTTCCAGACCTGTGTATCGCCACGCCGTACATGTACCGTACCCGTACGAAAAAACACTCCCGTATCCCGAGTATAGCCGCTGTCGGCGTTGGCCTTCTCCAAATAAGAACGGGCCATACTTATGCCTGCTTCAGCCCCGTCCAGGACACGCCTGTACTTCAGTTTAGCGGCGAGAGCAATGGATCGGGCCTCTTCGGCCAGCACTTCAGCCTGGGGATTATTCTCTTCCCTGGCGCGGGGGAGGAGCCGGTCCGTCTTTGACACGGTCAGTTCCGCGTCCCTGATCTTCAGTCTGGCCTCATCCCGTATCCTCTCCAGCCGCGCAATATAATCGTGGATCCATCCCCCCTGCGCCCCGGCAAAGGAGGGCGCCGACAGGAAGAACGCCAGCGCCAGGGTGAGCGCTGCAGAACCGGCAATTCGCCGCGCTCCCCTCGGCCGCCTTTGCATACCGCCAGTCATTACTTGAACTCCCCGGTCCCCGCATTCTGCTCTGCCGGAGGAAAAGCTCCGATATAAGTCCCTCCTCGACCCCTTCCCACGAGGGGAGAGTCCGTGGCCAGCCGGTAATCATCAAGCATCGGTTCGTTGAAGAACGGATCCTGGGAAAGGTTGGTCCGCGAGAGGGGCACGGGATTTGGAGCAAAGTAAATGTGATTCCATGCGTAAAGTGTAATAAGGGGAGACGACTCAACCTTTTTCCTGGCCCCCTTTGAAAAGTTCCAGTTCGACCCGGTAAGATAATCCGCAAAGTCTCCATTTCCGGTTTGTCCGGTCTTCTGAACGAAGGGTAAGGTTGTCCAGGAAAATATGGACGGGATCGTTCACCCCACCGAGACCGGAAGCAAGCAGGACCGTGTCGCCCGGACGGGCGAGGAGCATGGCGCCGTCAAGTGTGCGGCAGTCCCCTGATCCGTCCGGCGCCATCTTGATGGTCCTCGGCCCGGGCCGGGCCGGGGGCTGAACGTACCCGGAAAATTGTGCAACGCTCTGCGTGCTGGAAATATCCATCGTTTCCCCGGCCCGCAGGATGGAGAGCACTACCGGCTGGTCTACGGACATCTTCTTGAGCAGTCCTAAAAGGGCAGCGGTATCGGGCGTTTCCTGCAGATTTCCGTCGGGCATTTTTATCCCCAGGACAACATCCCCGGACCGAATCCCCGCCGTAGCCGCGGGCGAACCCTGAGACACCGCCATAATAACCACACCTTTCAGGCCTTTGGACAGGCCGAGATCCTGCGCCAGCAGGGAAGCGAGGGTAGCCATATTCACGCCGATACGGTTACCCGCCTCCTTTTTTCTGATCTGGCCGCCGGCACATGCGGTCAGAAACAGCGCCATGGCCAGAGCCACGGCGTAAAGAACCGGTGTCCTCACCCGAAGGCTAGTAAGAAGATACTGTTTTCGGCCCATCAAGCCCCTCCTTTATGGACAATACATCCTTGATCCTCTTTCGTACGGCGCCAACCCTCGCGTCCCCCGTGGGGACGGCGGCCAGGAATTTTTTCAGGCAGCGAACGGCATTGTCCGCATAGGAAAAAGAGTTCTGGATCGCCATGTGGTAGTATACGATCCCCGCGCCGTAGTAGGGTTCCGCCCACCATGGAGCGGCGGATTGGGCTATCTCGTAGAGCCGGAGAGCTCCGAAATAATCTCCCCCGACGGCGAGCGCGGACGCCTTGTCGAGCATGCCGAAGAGGCGCGCGGGTACCGGAGGCGGGGGGGTCAAGCCCCGGGAAAGGGTTATCACCCTCTTCTTTACGTCCTCCCGGTCCTGCGCCTTTGCCCGGCATTGAAGCAGGTAGTCCGCGTAGGCGGCGACAGCCATGCGCATCATTCCCAGCTTCTCATAGGCAAGGCCGATGTTGTAGGCCGCCCGCGGGGAAAGAGGATCTAAAACAAGCGCCTCCCTGTAAAGGGAGATCGCCTCACGAAGCCCACCCTTCCGCGCCAGGGCGTTCCCCTCTTCGACCTTACCGTCGGCCGCGCTATCAGTATATTGAACAAGCTCGCTTTTTGAGACGGTAATCCTCTTCTCATCCACGGTCCCGTTAAGCGACAGGGCAACCCGCAAGGTTGCCGGGCCGCTTTTCGTTTCAATGTGGGGTAGAATCACCCGCGCCGGGATCTCGCAGCGGCCGAGCAGGTCCGCTTTTCCGAACCAGGCCCCGCCGTCAGGAAACGCGACGAACACCGTTGCGCCGGCATATGGAATCCGAGTGGATCCGAAAGACTTGAACGCGGCAACCTGAATTCCGGGTTTCCCGGCGGGACGGTACAGGCCGAGGAAAGGGGCGGCCCTGCCGTTGTTTGCGCCTGAGGCAACGGATGTCTGGAGGATGATGACGGACAATGACGCGGCCAGGATGAAAAGAGCCGGACTCTTCGGGGTTCTCACCGCTGCTCCCGCAGCATGGCGCTGCCGTCGCCTCGAGCCCGCCTGTCCGCTTCCATGAAATCTTTCCTGCTGTTCTCCTCCAGGTTGTTCGCATTCGCGAGCTCTTCCTTTGCCTCGGCGAGAGCTTTCATCACTTCCTCCAGGGAGGCCTTCTTCTCCTCTTTTTTCTCATCGGTCGCGGCGGTGTCGACCTCGGATGAAATACGAACCCTGGTTTTTTCCCATTCGGCAAGATTTTTCTTCGCCTCGCCGACGGATTTTTTCGCCTTCTCCCAGGTCTCCCTCTTCCGGTCAAGGAGCTGAACAGCGGCCTTGAATTGTTCTGCAGGCGGCGACACATGGTTCCCGCCGTCGCCCGCGTTTAAAAGGGGCTCGTTCACAGGTGGACAGGAGCCGGGGGCGGCCTCCACCAGGTCGCCGGAAAGCGCAAACGCACCCTGTCTCAGGAGCCATGAAGCCTCCTCCATACTCCCGCCAGACGCCCTTTCCGCCGCTTCAAGGGAAAGACAGCGGCTCAGGGCAGCCTGCCGTGACACATCACCCGGCAGGTAGGGACCAACAGCCTGCCGTTGGCTCCTAAGCGCCTCCACCATGATGAATTTCGCCTTTTCCGGTGGGAGCCGCATACTCTGAAGCTTCCGCAAGGCCTCCGTGTATTGGGGACTGGGTTTATACATCGCCGCCGACATTTTGTTGCCACCCCCTGGAGCGGGGGATGGGGGGGACGAAAAAAGGTTGGAGAAGAAGCCTTGAGCGAAGTTCTGCATCAGGGTGAAAGAAGGATCGTTGGGGTTGGCTCCGAAGTATGGCGCGGCCGGCCCGCTGGAGGCGGACGTACTTCCATCGCACACCGGCGCTACGGTATTGTCCGGACCGCAGCGGCATTTTTTGGCGTATTCTCTATATGCGGGGTCTAATGCCCAACTATTCAATGTCCCTTGGCAGTCCATGGTAGGGCTTATCCCCTGCGCTGACTCGATGCCGGGAGATAAGGCCCCCCCAATAATGATAATAAGAAAAGAGATCATTATGGAAATGCATCTTCTCATGGAAAAAATCCCGCCTTTAGACGATTGAAAATCCTTAAAACGCTCCGGCGCTTTAATTTTACGCTTCAATCCAATGGGGCCAAGTTCTATTTGCCTTCTATTTGCGCCCTTCTTTTCAAACAGTTCGGACCCTTTGAAAGCCCATCCACGGTCCAGGTCGAATACCCAGAATAATGGTGATCAGATTGCCATGCAGTGTGCCATCTGCTATTCTTCAAGGTAGTAGAATAAACCTAAAGAAGGGTTTTAAAGTAATAAATACTGGCTCATCCGGTTAATGTGTACCTTTTATTATTTTGCTGTCATTGCGCCTGTCCACCGAAGCTTTAGCAAAGGGGGAAGGAGCATCGAGGCAAACGAGAGTGACGCGGCAATCTCATGCGGAGCTGAAAAGGTCGTCACAGCGCCCTCCGGCCGCCACGGGATCGCTTCGCATAGGTTACGGCTCGCGATGACAAAAAAACAGATGTAATTCGCGATGACAGATGGCGGGATATGGTCCTCATCCAGGTACTCATTTCCAGAATGAACCATATTTTAAAATAGTTAGAAGAATATCTTTTTTACGAAGTCGTAGCTGGTCAGCTGAAATAATTTGGGGGAAACGATATGCAGCGTCAAATTACAGTCAATTTAGGCAATCTTATTCTTTCACTCTCCGATGCCATGGATTTGGCCGATCCTTCATTGATTCAACATCAACAAAGGACAGCATTTGTTGTGTGGGAAATGGGGAAAGCGGCAGGTCTCACAAATGAAAGATTGGAAAACATCTTCATAGCTGCATTGCTTCATGATATCGGCGCTCTTTCATTGGAGGAAAAAATCTCTCTTAGAAACTCTGAAGTCGAAAATACCGAAGATCATTGCATACGCGGTGAAATTTTGTTCAGTAACATACCGTGGTTAAAGGAGTCGTCAAAAATAATTAGATGTCATCACAACGAATGGCAAAATTGGAAAGAATCAATTGAAACTCCTCTTGTTTTTGATTCGCAATTATTATGTCTTGCCGACTACCTTGAGCGTGAAATAAAACGAGATCACTATATTCTTCATCAGCATGAAAATATTATTCTGGAAATAGAATCTTTATCTGGTTCTCTTTTTCATTCTCGGGCTATAGATCTCTTCCTGGCGATCTCTAATCGCGAAGAATTCTGGTTGGACCTGGTTTCGCCCAGGTTATATTCTTTTCTCCTTAACGAAGGGCCTTTCAGAAAAACAGAAATAGACTTTTCGGATATATCCTTAATATCGGAACTTTTTCGGAATATCATTGATTTCCGTTCTCGTTTTACTTCAACACATTCTTCAGGTGTTGCCGCGTCTGCCTCTATGCTATCAAAAGTTTTTGGCCTGACGGCAACAGAAATAGAGCTTATGGAGGTTGCAGGTAATTTGCATGATATAGGTAAACTGGCGATTCCTAACAGTATTCTGGATAAACCCGGGAAGCTTACAAAAGAAGAGATGGCAGTCATGAAATCACATACCTACTATACCTATTCTATAATTAATACTATCGGAGGTCTTAAGCAGATTGCCGAATGGGCCGCTTATCACCATGAAAGACCTGATGGGTCAGGATATCCTTTTCACTGTACGGCAACCGACCTGAGCACAGGGGCGCGAATTATGATGGTTGCAGATATATTTACCGCACTGACTGAAGATCGACCATATAGAAAAGGTATGTCCAAAGACGGTGTAGTTCAAATTCTTAAACAGCTTTCTGATAATCGCCTTCTGGATACCAGAATCGTCAATCTGCTTTTCGATAATTATGAAGAAATTTATTCCTACGTAGCTGAAAAACAGACTGCTGCAAGAAATTTCTACGAAAAGCAATTTTCTTTTGGCTCGTCGCAAAAATGAGTGCATGAATCTGATCATTGACAATTGAAAGCATGAGGTCCTCCGGGTAATGCGTACCTTATCGGGTTAAGAAGCGGCTCACCGCGAACGGGTGATGAAACGGGGTTGAACGTCAACTTTGGACGTTGGGTTCCAGGTACCCATTTCCAGGGTGATCCAAACCAGAAGAAGGAAGATAACAATGTGGTTGTACGTAGGCATGGGTGTTTCCATAGGGATATGGATAGTATTGGGAATATATGTCTTTTCAGAGATTAAAAAGACCTACGATAAAAAAGGAATCTTTACGAACAAACTTCTGAATTTCTGGTACGCCATGTGGGCGTTTCATCATATTCCGGTGTTTTTGGCAGCATTGACAGGCATCTGGCTGATACCGGTCAACAGAGCTGTTGCCCTGACAGCAGGTGTGCCCGTCTTTGTGGTCGGGATTTGCCCTGGCTCTTACGACAGTGTTCATGGTCGTTCTTCATCTGTATACCATCCGGTTAGCGGAGCCTTACCTCGAACATCTGTATGGAGAAGAGTACCGCCGATATAGATCGAATGCTCCAAGATACATCGGGATACCGAAAAGACCTGGGGTAACAGGCTGAAAAAATAGTACACGGACCATCCCTTTCTGGAGCTTTGATAAACGGGGGAAAGGCCCCGGGAACAGGGTCAAAAGCTCTAGCGCCGCAGTGTGGCGACCAGCCTCCCCGGGTTCAGCAACAGGCCAAGCCCGTCGTTAACGCCCCTGACCACCACGTCGGACGCCTGGACCGTCTGCGACGCGGCCCCTTCCGGGCCGAGTATGGCGATGCCCACGGCCGCCGACCCAAGCATTCCCGCATCGTTCCTTCCATTACCCATGGCAGCGGCGTCCCCCTCCAGACCTTGGAGAAACGCCTCCTTGGCCCGGATCTGGTCCTTACCGGGAATGAGGTCCAGGGACACGGGGAGATCCCGAAAAACCTCATGGGCGGTTCCGAAAGTGTCGGCGGTTAGAATATGGATGGAGATATTGGAGGAAAGACTCAGCAGGTTCCCTTCTACACCCTCGATCAATCTGCCGTCCAGGGTCAGGGTCCCGTTCATGTCGAGAACCAGGTGAAAAAGGGAAATTTCTTTCCATCCCGGAATCCTGATTTTTATCATGGCGTCCCCCTGATAAATACCGGTTGAAAGACTGTCCGCTGCTGTTGCCTGTTCCAGTTTATTATAACAGATAGCCATCCCGGGGCGGGACGGTCATTTACCTGGCGGAAGATCATATCAGTTTCCATTTGAACATAAGAAGAGGTATTGCGTTTTGGCCGGTCGTCAAGTAGAAGGCCTCTATGCACTATGATTTCGACACGGTCATCGACAGGCGGGGCACGCACTGCGAAAAATGGGACGGGATGGAGAAGCACTACGGGGTCTCGCCTCGGGACGGCATCGCCATGTGGGTGGCGGACATGGAGTTTCTCCCGCCGCCCGAGGTGAATGATGCCATAAGGCTCTCCGCCGAACACGGCATCCACGGCTACCCCGGAGACTTCGGCGCCTACCATGAGGCTATTGTAGAATGGATGGCCCGAAGGCACGGCTGGAACGTCAACCCCGAATGGATTCTGACCAGCCACGGCGTCGTTATGGCGGTAAGCCTGCTGGTGCAGACATTCTGCCGACCGGGGGACAAGGTGGTTCTTCAGACACCGGTCTACTATCCCTTTTTTAAAATAGTGACCGGCAACGGCTGCGAGATACTTGACAACCCCCTGGTCAAGATCCACGGCCGTTATGAAATGGATCTCGATGCCCTGGAGGCGCAGGTTGACCGCAGGACTCGAATGCTCATCCTGTGCAGCCCACACAATCCGGGCGGCAGGGTTTGGAAACCGGATGAGCTGGAAAACCTGTTGGAATTCTGTCTCTCCAGGGACATTCTTATCGTTTCCGACGAGATCCACAACGATCTGGTTTACGAGGGACACACCCACACAGTACTGGCTTCCCTGGGCCCGGATGTGGCCCAACACGTCATCACCTGCACCTCAGCCTCCAAAACTTTCAACCTGGCGGGAACCTCGACCGGCCATGTGATTATCCCCAACGACAGCCTGCGGCGGAGGTTTTATCGGCAGATGGCGCGATGCGGGGTTCACGGCCCCAACAAATTCGGCCTCCTGGCAGCCACAGCAGCCTACACCCACGGTGAGCCATGGCTAGATGAACTGCTGATCTACCTTCGGGGAAATCGGGACCGGGTGAAGGAGGTTGTGGAAGAACGTATGCCGGGGGTAACCTCCATGCCCCTTGAGGGCACTTACCTGTCCTGGCTGGATTTTTCGGGCACCGGCCTGCCCATGGACGAGATCGTCCGCAGGGTACAGCAGGACGCCCGCCTGGCCCTGAACCACGGCCCCACCTTCGGGCTCGGGGGCGAGAACCACATGCGCCTGAATTTTGCCTGTCCCCGATCCATGCTCAACGAGGCCCTGGACCGACTGGCAAGGGCATTCGCGGACGTGTAACCCATTTTTTCATCTCTTTTTTCGGCGGGTCGAGTTTCTCCGACACGTTGCCATCAGTCATCCCGAAAAACCCGAGTTTTTCCACAAATTTTTGACCTGGGTCATGTTCACCATGACAAATCATAGTTATATTGTAGACAACGATAGGGAGATAAACAATGAAACTTGTTAACAATCTAGGCGAGGAACAGATCCAGAACGTGGTCAAAAACTACCCCCACATAGGGGATATCCTCAACCGCTACGAGATCGGCTGTGTCGAATGCGGAGTCGGTATCTGCCTGCTCAAGGACGTGGTATCCATCCACGCCCTCGGCGAGGAAGCCGAAGCGAAGATCGAGAAACAGATCAACGATTATCTGGACACCAAAAACCAACAGCAACAGCAACCATCAACCCATTCAGGAGGTACATTATGAGTGATCTGCCCTGTGGATGCCCGGGTTCCAGCATGCGAACCATCGACCGTCCCGCAACCGAACAGCCGGAAACCGGTGCCCTTCAGTCTGAGCTGCGGCAATGGCCGACCCAGCTAACCCTGGTGCCGCCCACCGCGCCATGGCTTCAGGATTCCGACCTGCTGATCGCCGCCGACTGCGTCCCCTTCGCCTACGCTGATTTCCATCGCGACTTCCTGAAAGGACGGACGCTGGTCAACGCCTGCCCCAAGCTCGACGACTGTGCACCCTACATCGAGAAGCTGACCGCCATGTTTCAGCAGAATGATATCCGCTCGGTCACGGTGTCGATCATGGAAGTTCCCTGCTGTCGCGGATTGGTGGCAGTGGTCCAGCAAGCGATCTCCGCCTCGGGCAAGGACGTTCCCCTGGAAGTCGTGGTCGTTGGTGTGGACGGTGGACTGAGGAACTGACAATGAAAACGGACGTGACAAAGGTGTTGGTGGAAGAACATCAGCTGATCCTGCGCATGATCGCCCTTGTTGAAAGGAACACCGAACTCGTGGGACAGGGGCGTTTTACCGATTGGCAGTTTTTTCTCGACGCGGTGGACTTCATCCGCCACTACGCCGATCGTTTTCACCATGCCAAGGAGGAAGACACCCTTTTCACCGCTCTGATTAAAAACGGCATGCCGAAAGACAACTCTCCAGTGGCTGCCATGCTCATGGAGCATGACCAGGGACGCGCCTTCGTCCGGGGTCTGGAACAGGCAGCCACAAAGGCGCTGGCTGGAAATAAAGGGCAGGAGACGGCAATCCTCGAGAATGCCCGAGGCTACGCAGCCCTGTTGCGTGATCATATCAACAAGGAGGACAACATACTCTACCCGCTCTCCGAACGGATTCTCCCCGAAGACATGCGGCCGGGGATACTGACCGCCTACCGCCGGGCTGAAGGGTCGGTGCCTGCCGATTTCGTGAGCCGTTACCGGCAGATGGTGGAACGCTACGAAGAGCGTACCACAGGCTGAAAACGACGGGTTCCATAACCCGGCCGCAATCAGATACATATCCTTTCGCATGGCATATTATCAAGGGGCATGACCCCCCTGAAACGATCCAATGGGGATTTACTTTTAAACCTTTTCCTTTCACGCGTGTCTTCATGTTCAGAACCCTGCGCGAAAAAAAAGTTGTCAAAAAGGGAAAGGAGAAAAAGATGGATGGTATCAAGGCGGTTTTCCATGGCAAAAGACCGTGTGTGTCTCTGACACTGGCGTCAATTTCCCTCCTGGGCCTCCTGGGCTTCCTGGCGGCGGGATGCGGCGGCACGACCGAATCGACCCAGCCCATGTCGGCCGATCAGGCGGCGATTGTCGGTGAGATGGAATCATCGGGGCTCTTCGGGACCGATCTTACGGACACCAGCGAAGATGAGGAGGCCGCAGCCCAGGCCCAGGCAGTCCCTTATACCGGGGTGGTATCCCTTCAATCCCTCTCCGCCGAGGAAGGGACAGCGGCCAGCCTGCCGCGTTTCTGGTGGAGGGGGGATGTCAACCTGGTGCAAAAAGATATCGACATCTCAATCGTCGGCGACACGGCCTCCGTATCGGTAACCCACTTCCTCGAGGGGACCTTCTTTATCGCCGATGATGTCGGCGACACCCTGGTTCTATGGGGCAAGCCCTTCGAGGACACAGCTGTGCGTCATGCTCAATTCGCCAGGACGCCCGCAGGTTGGAAATTAACGGAAATCTCCCCTGTGGATATTAACCTGACCAACATGGACCAGCAGACCGTCGAGATAACATGGTTCGGCGCATTGGTTAACGGAGAGACAGTGTGGGAAACCGACGCCCCCGATAATCTCTTCGAGGTCCCGGGGGAAATTCCCACATTTTCCACCGGCGAAGAGGTGTTGGTGGAGGTCCAGGTGGAAAATTCATCCACCTCCGGTTTCAACCCGGCGCAGTTCGTCTTTCTTCACCGCCCGGGACCCGGGCTCTTTGGGAAAAGAATAAGAGACGTGATGTTCGATGACGGGACTAATGGAGACATAACCGCGGGAGACGGGATCTACAGCCGGACCTACACGATAGGACCGTGCAGGGGACGGCATTTCGCGGCCGTGGACGTCATCGATTCGGCAACCTTCGCCCAGCTTGAAGCGCCCTACAACTCCACTGCCTGGGGAATGCCTTATATCGTTCAGTAACACCGGATCGATTTTCGACAGGTAAAAAAAGCACCCTTGAAAGAACGGTTATTCCCCCTATGATGGGAATGACCGTTCTTTATTAACTGCGGGGCTGCTGCTTCTACCGACGGACTTCGCCGAGATTTTCCTGTCTTTTACCTCAAACAGACTGCTCTCGATATCTTCGAGGTGCTCACGCATTATACCGGCCGCGCGCTTCTTATTCCCCGCTTTAATGGCGTTGAGCATCTCTTTGTGACGAACAAGGGATTTTTCCGGCCTTCCCTTTATCTGCAGGTAGTTATCACGACTCTCGCTGAAAAACTCCATGGCGGCGTCCATCATACGCAGAAGAATCCTGTTTTTTGTCGCCTCCGCCAGCGCGTAATGGAACGCCTTATCAACATCCGTGCCTGTCCCTCCACCGGCAACCTGCGATTCCTGATCGGCAAGGATCTTTTCCATCTGGTCAATCTCTTCAGATGTGGCCCGTTCGGCAGCCAGATAGGCGACCTGAGGTTCTATTAACCGCCGCATCTCGAACAGTTCACTCTGCGCATCTTTTTCGGAAAGGATTACAGAGGCAAAGGGTTTCACCAGCAGCTCAACGGGCTGGCTGGCCACGTATGTCCCGTTTCCCTGCCGGCTTTCCAGAAACCCCTGGCTCTCAAGTGTTCGGAGAGCTTCCCGAAGGGACGATCTGCTTACGCTGAACGTCTCCGCCAACTCCCGCTCCCCCGGAAGCTGGTCGCCCTCCTTGAGAACGCCGTTGTTAATCATCTCGGTCACTTTTGCGACGATCTCCTCGTACACCCTCGTCTTTTTGATCGGCTTGAACATCATGGAATATTCCACCTCAGGCTTTCCGCTTAAAGGCTGACACAGGGCATGGCCAAAGGCGCCCCACCAGTAGGCCTTTAATAATTATTTAGTAGCGAATGGGAAGGAAATCAAGAAGAAAAATTGACAAACATTCATGCTTGTTCCGCTTGATAACCCGGCACTGAAAATTATAATGTGGGATTATCCGGCTAATGCGTTCCTTAACCCGGTGTCCAACATCCAGGGTCCAACGTGATAAAACAGCTAGACTCCAGATCTCAGACCCTGCTTATTTCATCACAGTGCAGCCGCTTGTAGGCTGTCCCACCCTTGCCTGGCTCCCCTATGTTAACCAACAGAAGGCAGAGAGACCGTTACCCGGGTCCAGACCCCTTGTTCGCTCTCCAGTTTTACTCTTCCGCCGTGAAGTTCGACAATTCTCTTCACGATTGCCAGCCCCAGGCCGGAGCCGCCGTGCTGAAGCGACCTGGATTTTTCGACCCGATAAAACTGTTCAAAGACCCTGTCGATTTCAGCCTCGGCAATGCCCGGGCCCGTGTTGGTTACGCTTATCGTCAGTTCGGTGGCGGAATGTTCGCCGACCACTTCAACCCGGCCGCCATCCACGTTATACTTGATGGCATTGTCCAGAATATTCGAAAACGCCCGGTTCAACTTTTCCGCATTTCCTTTCACGGCAGGTTGCTCAGGTAAACGAATGTCTATTTGAATATTGCGCGTATCAGCCAAAAAACGATAATCAGCTATCAACGACTCCAACATTTTATCCACAGCTATCGGGTCCTCTGTTGTGGTGCCTTCGATTTCAAGCGATGACAGGTCCAGAAGATTTTTCACGAGCCGCTCCATGCGCAGCACTTGCTCAGTCAGCCGCGCATGGCTTTCCGCTTGCAGGTCAGGTGGATTTTCGCCGTGGGCTGAGCGTATTTCATCCAGCGCCAGCCGCATCATGGTCAGTGGGGTTTTCAATTCGTGTGACGCGTCGGCAAGCAGCCTCTTTTGCCGTAAAAAGGCATGCTGCAGCCGGTCAAAAACCTGGTTGAGGGTTTGCGCCAGTGCGTTGAATTCGTCACGATCACCGGTTACCGGTATCCGCCGGTGCAGGTATTTTTCAGTGATATCCCGTGCCTGGTCGTTTATGATCCTGACAGGTTTCAGGATAAACCCGGCAACAAAATAGCTGATAGCCATCAGCAGCAGCACTGAAAACACGAGCCCGCTGACAACTCCGATAATGATACCCCATATTTCTTCTTCAAGTTTTTCCATGGGGCGGCCTACAAAAACCAGAAATGTCCTCCCATCAAGTACAATTTCGGAACCTTTGATCCGGAAGGTCACCTCGTTCCGGCGATCCTGCTCTAAATGGATTTTTTTTCGAGGGATGATGACGCTGACAGTAGCACTGGAACCTGGCACCGGTTCCGGGACATCTATCAGTGTAGCCAAATGAGACTGGTAAACCAGCTGATCGGTGTTCTGATCATAAATCTTCAGCCAATAGCGATCATCGCCGACAATCAAAGGGTCATCCAGAATTGAATACCCCTTTCCCCAGCTATTTTTCTCACTTTTTAAAACAATATTTACAGCCCGTTGGGCGACGGTTTCCAGCTCAGAATCAATAATTCGAAACGGTTGTTCAATCGTTTCCCACAATATGATGCAGGAAAACACCAAGCTGGATAAAAAACCGGCCGCTGTGATCAACATGGAAATTTTTTGCCGAACGGTCATCCTGCTTCATCCTTGATAATATACCCTATGCCACGAATGGTCCGGATGATGGTGCCGGGACCGGAATCTCCAATCTTTCGCCGCAGGTTTTTAATATGGACATCCATAAAATTCGACATGCTGAAGGGATCAAAGGTGTCTCCCCAAACATGTTCAGCCAGGTTGAAACGCGACACGGCTCTGTTTTTGTTGTAGAGAAGAAATTCCAGAATGGAGAACTCCCTGGCGGTCAGATCCACTGATCTGCTTCCTTTGGTCACTTCGCGGCTTACGGTATCGAGCTGCAGATCCCGGACCTGCAGCACCGAATCAGCCTGGCTGCCGGACCGCCTGAACAGGGCGCGGATGCGTGCCAGCAACTCATCCAGCGAAAATGGTTTGGCCAGATAGTCATCAGCGCCCAGATCGAGCCCCTTGATCCTGTCGCCGATTTCCCCCCTGGCTGTCAGCATGAGAACGGGCGAGGTCATGCCAGCCTGTCGGATTTCCCGCAGGACAGACAGCCCGTCCCGTTTCGTCAACATGATATCCAGAATGATCAAGTCGAACGTGGTTTCAAACAACCTGTCCAGAGCCTCTTCGCCATCCAGTGCGGTCTCAACCACGTAGCGCTGACCTTCAAGTGCGCGCTTGAGTTGATCCAATAAGGACTGCTCATCATCGACGATTAATATTCTCATTGCACCACCATCTGACAAATTGTTCCTGCCATAAAAATATGTTTTGTAGGAAAATTCAACCAATCAGTTCCAAAGTCAACATGCGATATCAACTGTTTTATGATTGAGCGAGGACAACTACCCGCCGATAAAGTCTTAAGACCTTTTCCGTGATTTTTTCCATGGAATAGTCCTCGGCAAATACCAGGCTGTTCCCGGACAAGACCGATAGCTGTTGACCGTCCTCTAAAAGATTTGCAACCGCTTCGGCCCAGCTCTCGGTACTTTCCGCAACCTTGAATCCATTGTAGCCGTCTTTGACCACGTCGTAGACGCCGCTGGCTCGCACCGCCACTACCGGACAACCACCGGCCATGGCTTCCAGCAAAACCATTCCCTGCGTCTCGGAGGTCGAGGCAAACACGAAAAGGTCGGCGGCCAGGTAACAGCCGACAACCCCATGCGGCTCCACATTCCCGGCAAAAACAACCCGGTCATCCATGCCAAGGCTGGCAACTTTTTCCTCAAGCCGGCTTTTTTCAGGACCGTCTCCCACCAGCAGGCATTTAAACGGTGTGTGTGTCCGACTTTTCACTTTCGCCAGCCCGTCGATTAAAAAATCGAGATTTTTCTCTTTCGCCATTCGTGAAACGCTGATCAAAAGGCGTTCGCCTGAGGGGGCATATTTACTCCGCAAAGCCTGAACCTGTTGTGGAGACCAGCGCTTATAATCCCCGATGTTGATACCGGTGGGAATCGTTTCGATCAGGGCGCTGACGCCAAGGTTCCTCAGATATTCCTCCGTGGAGGACGTGGGTGTGATAATAGCATCGCACCTGTTGGCAAAGTGCTTGATCAGGAAATGGGCGGCAAGGCTTTTTAGAACCGTACCCGGTAGAGGGATATAATTCATATAGCGTTCCAGCCGGGTGTGATAGGTGAAAACCACCGGTATCCCGTATTTCCTGGCAAGCCGCATTCCTTTCCGGCCAAGCCAGAAAGGATGGTGGACATGAACCAGGTCGCAGTCAAAGGTTTTAAAAACCATGTCAATTTTTCGGGAAAAGATATTGGCAACTGGAGAGTTGTTCAAATGGGCATAAAAAAGTGCGGGACACCGGAAGACACTGCCATCCCCGGGGTCCGGCCATTCTTGCGGATAGGTTGGCGCGAAAACCTTCACCGCCGCCGCATCCAGCTGAACGAGCCCTCGATGAAGCCGGTCAATGGAGAGGGGCACTCCGCCGATAAACGGAAGGTAATTGTTGGTGAACATGGCCACGCGAAGCGGTGATTTTGAGAGTGCATCTTCATCAATACTGAAATCACGGTACAGGTGCTCCTGGCGGATAATCAGCGAGTATACCTTCAGGGCGATGAGGCTGATGACACCAAGGGCCGCCAGAAAGTTAAACAGGCTGATGTAAAATAAGGAGTGCAGGAAAAGCCCCAGGGTCTCCAACTGGTAGCCCAACGTACCTGGCCGGTGGGGGGCGGCCACGTTTTCACAGGTTACGTTGTCCGGACCCACTTCCACATTTACAAACTGGTAACGGTCTTTTCCCTGCCCGAGAAGCAGCCCGCCGCCGCCACCCGATACGAAATACCGGACCCCTTGTGCAACGGTCTCACGGTAAGTGGGATAGCCGGCCGAAAAAACCGCCGTTACCCGGTACCGGGAGAACAGGCTCTGCAGGTTCCGGCTGAGGTTTTTTTCCAGAACATATCTGGTTTCATCTGGATCAAAACCCGGCAAAGGAAACAGGGAACGGCCCAGAACCACAAACCGGTACGGATATTTTCCGGCCATCATCAATTCCTGCTGCAACCATCGTATCTGCCATTTCCACGACGTTTGACCGGTTGAATCAAGGAAGATGAAATAGGCGTTTTCAAGATGGAAAGAAAAGAAATACGGCCCGAAATGTCGATAAAATTTGCTCGCTCCGAAATCTTCGACCTCATTGTGCCCGGCGGCCAGCACGTACGGGATGCCCAGTTTCTGCAATCCGCGGTACAGCAACCGGTATTTATCTTCCGCACCGTCGTACACGGCGTTTCCGGCCGAGATAATAAAATCCACTCCCTTATCCCTGATCATGGGCATGATGCGCTCATCGAAGATCCGTATGGAATTCCTGATATTGCCGACAACGGCGAATTTGAAGGTGTCTTTACCCTTGAGGCGGGCCTCGATCTGGTCAATATGGTCGGCGTTGAGCGCTTCGTAATCCGTTTCATAAATAAAGAGATAAACCTTGTATCCAACAAGAGTGGCCATTAATACCAGAATACAGGCCAGGAGCAGTTTAAGTTTCTTTTTGTGGTTCATTGCCGGGCTGCCTTTCCACGGTTAAAAATTTCTTTGTAGATAACAAAAATACCGATCAGCACCCCGACATAGATGGTCAGAAATCGCCAGGACAGGGTCAACAGCGTAATGTCCTGTTTTTGCACCAGTTGGACGAACAAAAGCCCGTACCCGCCTTCGGCGACCCCTGCGGCCCCCGGGGTCGGGGCAAAGTACATGAAAAAGGTCACCACCACCTGGAAGGACAGCACTGTCAACAACGGCACCTGATACCCTAACGCCCTGATCAGGACGACGGAAAAAGAAAACAGCAGAAGCAAAAAAAGAGCCGTGCACGCACAGGACAGTGCGGCCCAGCCCGGGCTGTACCTGAAATACCGTTTGAACGCATTTGAAAACAGGTTCAATTCACGAGAAATTTTCATAAAAAGGGACCTGGACCTCCGCCGTGATACAATTTTGAGGATATTGAGCAACATCAATACCCTGAACATCCAGCGCTTGATTACCCCGATTCGGAAAAGGATGACCCAGAAAACCGCGAGGTAAAGACATGAAAACCCGGCGATGCCATAAAGCAGACTTCTATGTAAAAACATACCGAACAAATTCGGTTCGGCCCAAATGATGACGGGTGTGAGCGTGAAAAGTATCAGGGCGGCCAGTATGGTTCTGATCGATGTGGCCGCCGTCGCCTCTCCAACGGGCATTCCTTTTTGCTTCATAAAATAGACCTGGACCACACCGCCGCCGGTGGCAAGGGGCGTGACGTTTGAAACGAATATGTTTACGAAGACAAGTTTGATGATATACGCAAACGGGATACGGAACCCCATCGCCCGGATGACGCAATAGAGCCGCAGACCGTCGGCCAGGAAATACAGGACCAATAATACTGCCAAGACACTGATGACACGAACCGAAAGCAGGTTGGGGGCTATGCTTAACTGCCCCCCTGAAAAGATTCGATGAACAAAATAGATGGAGGTGAAGGACAGCAGGAAAAACAGCCCGGCCAGCCCGAAATAAGCCAGGACACGCCTGGAGACATGCACGGGTACATGGTGTGATATTGGACGAAACATTTTCATCGTCGATGAAAATACTTTGGACATTCCTTGGGCGGCACGTTTCTGTGGACCATATTCCCGGCCTTTGTATCCAGCTGCGAGATGGCTTCAGCAAGTTTGTCCGCCAGATTTTTAACCTGTCCGGAATGAAGTTCGGGCGGCACCTTGATGGGCTCACCAAAAACCAGGCATACCGTTGTGAAGGGCAAAGGGAGCTCCATCCGGTCCCATCGTTTGTTAAACACCATTTTCCGACGGCTATCCAAAGAAACCGGCAAAAGGTCAAATCCAAGCGTCGACGCCATCCGTATCACGCCGCTCTTTACCCGGCCACGTGGACCCAGTGGACCATCCACTGCGATTCCCCATGCACGGGCATCGGGCAGAACTTCCCCCATAAGCCTGAGGGCATCACGCCTTGGGCGGTCCGGCATCTGGGCACTCTGATAACCGAATTTTCTGCCGATTTCAGCGATAACGCTTCCCCGCACTGACCGGCTGCTGACAACGCACGCCTTGCAGCCTTCCAGCAGGGGAAATATCGGCACGTATTTTCCGTGCCAGAAACAAAGGAGAAAACGCTTTTCGTCAGCGTACAACCCGTCCAGGTGCGCACGTCCTTCAATATGAACCCGCCAGGTCATGCGTTGTAAACGCAAAATCCAGGATAAGATCCAGCCTTTGAATTTAATACTCAAACTGCATTTCCCCATAGCAGCAACACCCCGCCCTGCCAGCGCACCCGGATATGTTCCCGGCTGACGTGATATCCACTGTTTCTCCGATTGACCCGCTTCATGGCGAATCGATCATGGAGCTCCTTTTCCAGCGCGATCAGGGAGCGGTCATACTCACCCGCGTCCTGTGCCGCGGTGATCAATCCGGTCAGGTGACGGCGATGCTGCGTCTCTATCGTTCCCACGAAAAGGGGGGCATTGTTTCCGGCGATCCTCGCATCCGCAGGCCAGAGACGCAGCACCCAGCGCTTATCCTTTCCCCGGTGAACAAGGCGCAGGCGGTCAACCCGGCCATTGTGAAGATGCGGCAGAACAGGCAACTTTTCAATGGGCGTGTCCGGAGAAAACATCCCCAGGAAATTTTTCAGGTTCAACGCCGGCGGGCGCTGCCATCCCCCGGTTAACAGATATTGAGCCAATTCATCTGGTGATCCGGCCCACTGAATGGTGAGAGGTTGTTCCCATTCGCCCTCCATGTCAATCCGCCAAGCGGGAAGTTCGCGCCAACCATCGCCCAACCATTTCGCGAGCGACAAGGATTGCACATTGTATCGGGGAGCGTAAAATACAAGATCTCTTTCGTGGCGTTGGGTCACATGCCAGCCACCGGCAATCACGATAACGAGTACGGTCACAAGCCCCAGCAAACGCCGAGGCATGCCTTCATCCGGTTTTTTCAGGTAGGCGATTCCAAGCAGGGCGACCCAGCTTGCGCCGATGAAAAATCCGCCCAGGACACCGGAAAGCCAGTGGGCGCCCAGGTAAAGGCGGGAGATCGCGACAATAAAGGAGATCAAAAAGACGCTGACAAATAATCCCCAGCGCAGTGTGCTGGAAAGGCCCCTGGCAATTAAGATAGCGAGAAAACCAAAAAGGATAACGCTCATGGTTGTATGGCCGCTGGGAAATCCATAGGCCGAGGTCCCATGGTAGAGGGCCACGGGCCGTGGCAGATGGACCAACCATTTCAGCGATTGAACACCCGACAAACCACCGAGTATGGCCAACACCCAATATCCAGCGGTGCGGTAGCGGTGTTTGAGAAGGAGAACGAGCAAAACCGCGCCGAATATGCAAATATTTACAAAAGAATCGCCGAGTTCCGTGACGGTTACCAGTATATGATCCGCCCATGGAGTTCGCAGAGATTGAAAAAAATGATAAACCGCCTGATCCGCAATCACCAGCGGATCTTTGGCCAGGACATCCTGCAAAATGCCGAGAAATCCCCATCCTGCGACAAAAAGCATCAGGACCAAAAATCCGAGAAATAACTCATCTCCCTGCTGACGAAGGAATAAATAAAGGAGGAGCCGTTTTACGGGAAGCACTACCCCATGGACAGGTGTGTCCGCGGCGGCCCAGCCTTTCAGCGCGGCAAGCCAGATCGGCCCTCGACGTCCGACCAGTAAAACCAGCTTACGGCTAAGCCAGATGAAACCCCACATGGCAGCGAGGAGAATGAAAATGAGCATGGCCAGTCGAGTGCTGACCGCGCCGGCCACTGCCAGCGAGGTTCCGAAAAAGACTCCCGGCAGAATATAGACGAAGGCCCAGCCGATGGCCGACAACACGTTGACGACGCCAAAATGCAGCGGACTCATGCCCAGCATTCCGGCCACAATCGGGATTACCGGACGTACCGGGCCGACAAAACGACCAAACAGGACGCTTTTGCCGCCATGCCGATGAAAAAAGGCCTCTCCATTTTGCAGCATGCCGTGATAGCGGGAAAAAGGCCAGATCCGCCGCAGCTTTTCATGGTAGTGGTGACCCAGCCAGTAGCTGATGCCGTCCCCGGCAATGGCTCCGGCGGCGGCCAGCAACAGGACGGGCTTCAGCCCGAGGCTGCCCGTGGCCACAATCGCGCCCACGCCGAACATGATAACCGTACCGGGAACAATCAAACCGATCAACGCCAGGGATTCAGAAAGGGAGATCAGGAAAATTCCCCCGTAGGCGAGGGCGGGGTGATGGGTTATAAAAACCAGTAATGCTTTTATATAAAGCACAGGGGTTACCGTCTCCTTGTTCCATGGCTTCGCGACGGGATGACACGGGCCATCAATTGGTGGCTGACCCGGATCAGTTTCATGTTTAAAGGGTTAAGGCGTCCTGCAAGCCAGTGGATCAATCCGGTGCTCACCAGCCCGACAACCAGGCTACCGGCCATGTCAAAGGGAAAATGGATACCGCTGTATACCCGTCCCCAGGCGGTCAGTGTAGCGACAACCAGAAGCACAATACCGCAAGCGGTCCAACGCCGGGCCATTAACAGATAGAATGCAGAGGCAAACATCAACGTGGCATGATCACTGGGGAAAGAGGTTTCCGGACCATGCGGGAAGAGCGGTGTGCAAAGTCCAATCATGTAAGGACGCGGGTGAAAGTAGAACAGGCCTATCAACTGGTTAATGGTCAGGCCGGCGATGGCGGCCTCGGTTGCTTCCAGCAGAGCGGTTTTTTTATTGTTGTCCACAAAAAACCAGAGAACGACAAACAGGACCGCCAGCAGATAGGGGCCGCCTTCGGCAAAAAAGACGGCAAACCCATCCACAACCGGACGAGTTCCGGCGCCGGCATGAATCCACTGAAAAATTTGAACATTCAGATTCATCGCCATCATTTCTCCCATTGTCGTGCCTGGAGTAAACCGTCCTTCCATCTACGCCAGTAGAGGGTCACCAGAATACCGCACCCGATCACCCCCCCTTCATACTCAATAGTATGAAGGAAAACCCCACTTTCAGGTGGCACCATTTTTCAGGGAAGACTTACCGTATTTTCGGAATATCCGTTGTCAAAACGGTATCCGCATTGACCGGCGCAAAGTTTTACTTCATCTATATCCCGCTGATCAATCGGGAAAACCTTGCAGGCCTGCGGACGGCAGGAACCGTAGACAAAACATCTCCCTTGTTTTGTCAGCATCGGACAGGTAAAGAGCAGGTTACAGCAGGTGCCGCATTGGCGGCAATCGCCGATGCGGACAAGAAGCTGGCGCTGAACATATTCTTTTCGGAAATGAACCACCCAAACACGCCTTAACTTGCCGATGGTGTGAAGCACAAAACGGGAATCCTGAAACGCCTGTGTAATAGTGAGAAACAAACGATGGAAAGAAGCGGTCAAACCGGCGATCTGGTTAAAATGTCTGCTCATACTTTGGCCGCTCAACTGCATATTGGCTCCTGATAAAAGTTATCCTGCCTCCGATTGCGGCACTTCATAAACTGCCACATTTCAAAATAAACCACCACACTCCAAAGCGCTGCGGCTATCCTTACGAGTTTTTCAACAGCCTGCCAGACTCTTTTTTGCGATGTTGCCTTGTCTGATTGAATACAATCATCCCAATGATCTGCATAGAAAAACCATGATCAGCACAGAAAAACTGACGATCAGCGACCCTCGTTACCCTCTTTGTTCAGGTCCTGAGCCAAAGACGGGAAGTCCGCCGCTACTTGATTCTTTATCCGGATGGTTCCGACACCATTTTCGGTGTGACGCCCAACGGCTTACTCATGCCGTTTGTCATCAATATAAATCACCATCATGAAGGAAGCATGAAGTTGGAGGAGAGTTAAGGGCGGTGCTTGAGCGAGCCTAAGCGAACGGGCGAGAGAAAGGTTATTCGAAAAGGACGTTGGCGTCCACGTTGAACCCCGCCAACTTGAGAAGCTTCACCAGGTTGATCTTCCACCCACCGCCGGCCTCGAAGGGGACATAGTTGATCCCGAAGAGATCTGCAGGAATATCGAGCCCCCTATCCTTTTGAAAAACAAGCCCCACATAGCCCGGGCCCAGGTTGCCCGCCAGGAATCCCAGTTCGAAGATGTCAGCCGGCCGGGACTTTCCTTTGACAATCTTGCCTGGCAGGCTGCCAAACAGGCTTTTCTCGTCGGCGCTCAGAAGGAACAGGGCGAACCTGGTGTCCTGCCTTTCTGCGATCCTCGCCAGACCGGAGATCGAGTCCTCCCCATTGTCGTCCGGCATGACGGTGTCGATATTCAACCTGTCGAGGAGGTCGATGATATTCAGAGTCATCTCATTTTCCCCGCTGTGCAGGAGAAGGACCTTTCCTTTTACGGTCGGTTTGTCAGGGGCTTTAGCCGGAGCTGTTGCCTTTTCCTTGACAGGTTTTCGGGGAGTAGACGGCGGCGTGGTCTTTTTCTCCATCGTCGGTTTTTCGACGGTTTTTCGGCGGGGGACTATCTCCGCCTCCAGCAGGGTTGCCTCGATGGAATCTTCCCCGGGTGACGGATGCAGTGAATCGATCAGGGTGAGCAACTCCTCCAGGTCTGTGATTGCATTGGGGACTCCTCTTTCGAACTTGATCTGCTTTTCAGAGGACGGATCCATGAGCGACCAGTTCCCGTGACAGACCCTGAACTCGTGGAACTTATCGAACTCCATGGAATCCCGGCCGAACAGATCGAGGGCTGCTTCCGAGACCCCATTTTCCAGGGTTTCCACCTCCGGATCATTGAATTTGACGGCTTTCGGGTTTATCCCCCTTAGCCATTCAAGCCAGGAATTAATGGATTTACCCGCGTTTGAAACCATTTTATCGTCCACTGGAATCTCCACGTTAATAAAAACAGCCACCCCTGGTCCCGTTGGAAATTATCTCAGGTATCTTTTCCGGCGGGGTTTTCCTAAATTTCCCTGTTTCCTACCTCAAACAGACTGCTCTCGATGTCCTCGAGGTGCTTGCGCATTATGCCGGCCGTGAGCTTCTTATCCCCCGCTTTAATGGCGCTGAGCATCTCTTTGTGGCGAACAAGGGACTGTTTCGGCCTACCCTTGATCTGCAGGTAGTTATCACGACTCTCGCTGAAAAACTCCATGGCAGCGTCCATCATTCGAAGAAGAATCCGGTTTTTTGCCGCCTCCGCCAGCGCCTTATGGAACGCCTTGTCAACTTCCGTGCCCGTTCCTCCCTCTGCAACCTGTGTTTCCTGATCGCCGAGGATCTTTTCCATCTGCTTAATCTCCTCAGGCGTGGCCCGCTCGGCAGCCAGATAGGCGACCTGAGGTTCTATCAACCGGCGCACCTCGAACAGTTCACGCTGCGCATGCTTTTCAGATAGGATAAAGGCAGCAAAGGGCTTCACCAGCAGCTCCACCGGCTGACTGGCCACGTACGTCCCGTTTCCCTGTCTGCTTTCCAGAAAACCCTGGCTCTCGAGCGTCCTAAGAGCCTCCCGGAGAGAGGACCTGCTCACGCTGAACGTCTCCGCCAACTCCCGCTCCCCCGGAAGCTGATCGCCCTCCTTGAGAATGCCGCCGCCGATCATCTCGGTCATCTTGGCGACAATCTCTTCATAAACTTTCGTCTTCTTGATCGGCTTGAACATCTGAGACTGCCCCTTCCCACGGTTCCAGGAGCACCAGGTTCGGGAGAAAAAACAAAGCCGGAACCCATTTCCGGAATTGGCTCGCACCTGGAGGACAAAGCGACCATTGATGAGCTGCAATACACAATAAGGTCGCTGGAAAGCTTTCCCCCGGAAGACTTCGAAAACCTCCAAAAGCCCTGATTGGTAATTTAGGAGTGAAAACGTTGGAAATCAAGGAAAAAAACTGTGAAATGTTTATACAATTCATCGGGGAAAAAGCTTCGCATTAAATTGTCTGAGGGAGATCACACCATGCGTGACGACGATGTTCTCATCGTACCCATGCTCTTCCCCGGGCGACTGGTTTCCCTCTTTGGCGAAAACGATCTCCACCTCCAACTCCATCTGTGCACCTTTGCAGACTCTAGTGATATCAGGCGGCCTCATGCTCATCTTCCTCTGTTTCCCCGCTCTCTTGATCGGGCGGCTACAATTTTTTACTCCGCTGAAAGCGATAATACCATTTTCCCTGAATTCCAGGATTTACGGTACCACCCCATGCCCTGAATTTCAAAGATACAGCAATGATTTGGGCACCCGCCCCAAATTTTTGTTATCATATCAAATTATCGTGTTGCCATCGTCTTCCGTCAGGAGGTTTATCATGCGTTTTCTCGTCAACTGGTTCATTTACGCCCTGGCCATCGGCATGACCGCTTACATCCTGCCCGGAGTCCGGCTGGACGGCATTTTCGCCGCCCTGGTCACGGCGGTGATCCTGGGCTTTGCAAACGGGTTTTTGCGACCGGTCCTGTTCATCTTGACCCTCCCCCTGACGGTCCTGACCCTCGGCCTTTTCACCTTCATCCTCAACGCCCTCATGGTCCTGTTGGCCTCGACCGTCGTTCCGGGCTTTCACGTGAACGGGTTCTGGTGGGCCCTCCTTTTCTCTCTGGCTCTGTCCATCGTGATGTTCTTCCTCGGGGAGATGACCGAACCGCGGGAACGCACCGTGCGCTACGTCAGGCACGAATCGGAGATAAGGACGGAGAGGGATGTCAACTGAAATCATGGGGATGTTCAGACCGAGGATTGTGGCGTAAGAAAAAATGTGTTCTGAACACCCTTAGCCCCTTAGGCCTAAACCTGAATATCTGCCAATATAATCAATTTGTGGCCAAATGTGTACTAACGTGTACCATTTTAGATAATTAGTAGTGTCTAGTCTAGTGCCCATCCGAAAAGCCTGGATTTCATCCGCGGCCAAGTGACAATTCACCACATAACGACGGTAGCGCAAAGTCGTTATTAAGGGGACGCTGAAATTGGTACCAAAACCGCTATTAAATGAAGGAACCTGTCTCATCGGGACGCACTCGCCCCTTCATGCCGGTTTTTTCAAGTCCTCCGATGTCCTGCTAAGCCGAGGCCAGATCAAGTCTGGCCATCACCAGCAGATTGTACGAAATCACCGAGCTCCAAACGTACTGCTGGAAACCTGCCCAGCCTGTCCAGTTGCAGCGGTAAAGGCCATAGGAGCGTTTGAGTACGGAGATG